>NZ_CP148091.1:0-277500 GCF_042140505.1 Rhizobium sp. T1470 | reverse complement strand
TGCTCGTCATCGCCGACCTGACGGGCCGCGCAGCGCGGGGGCGCATCCTGGCGGCAGCAGAGGTTTCGCGCGCCGACATCGAGGAAGAGCTGCCCGATGCCATTTCGACTGGCGACCAAACCTTCTTCGACCGGCAAAACCGGCAGGTCAGGGCCAGACGGGCGACGCGGCTCGGCGCCATCGTCTTCGACGAGACGCCGCTGCCCCGTCCGACCGGTGAGGCCGTCAGCCGCGCTCTGGCGGAAGGCGTGCGCGAGCTGGGGTTGGAACAGCTTCCCTTTTCCAAGGAGGCCATACAGCTTCGCGAACGCATGGGCTTTCTTCACCGCAGTATCGGCGACCCGTGGCCTGACCTCAGCGACGAAGCGCTGCTTTCGCGGCTGGACGAGTGGTTCGTTCCCTATCAGATGGATGCTCGGGGGATTTCCGATATCTCCCCATCCGGCCTTTCGAACGGTTTGATGGCATTGATACCGCACGGGCTGCAGCGCGATCTTTCGCGCCTCGCGCCGACGCATTTCGAAGCGCCGACGGGACAGCGCCATCCGATCCAGTATCACGGCGAAGAGCCGACTTTGACGATCCGTGTGCAGGAACTCTTCGGCCTCAAGCACCATCCGGCGATCGGTGACGGCCGACTGCCGCTGCTTCTCGAGCTGACATCGCCGGCACATCGGCCGATTCAGACCACCCGCGACCTGCCCGGCTTCTGGGCCGGCTCGTGGAAGGATGTGCGCGCCGACATGCGCGGCCGCTATCCCAAACACCCCTGGCCTGAGCGGCCGGACGACGCCATGCCGACGACAAGGGTAAAACCTCGTGGTACATGAGCCCCAGCACGGTTCAAGGGATGCCAGATGGTTGATAATGTCGAGAGTTCGCCCGAAGAGGACAGGCACAGCAGCAGACGCCTGAGATTGCAGACGCTGGTTCGGCTGAGATGGCTTGCCGTCGGCGGCCAGGCAGTCACAGTGTTCATCGTTGCCTTCTGGTTGAAATTCCCCCTTCCGCTGGCGGCATGCGCGGTGCTGATCGCGGCGCTGGCGGCTGTCAATTTCTACCTGATGATCCGCTACCCGCCGACGCACCGCCTCTACCCGGGCGCGGCCTTCTCGCTGCTGGGCTTTGATCTTCTGCAGCTTTGCGCACTGCTGTTCATCACCGGCGGCCTTGCCAATCCCTTCGCTGCCCTCGTCTGCGTTCCTGTCATCATCTCCTTCGCGTCGCAGCCGATCCGCTTCAGCACGGTGCTCATCCTGGTCGCGATGGTCTGCATCACCATCCTCGCCTTTTCGCCCTTTCCCTTACCGTGGTTCGACGGGGTCGAGATCAATGTGCATACTGTGATGCAGTTTGGCGTCTGGTGCTCGATCGCATCGACCATGGCTTTCGCCGCCTTCTACGCATATCGGGTCTCGATGGAGGCGAGCCAGCTGGCCGATGCCCTGGCGGCAACCGAACTTGTGCTGCAGCGGGAGAAGCACCTTTCGCAGTTGGACGGTCTTGCCGCCGCTGCCGCGCACGAACTCGGAACTCCGCTCGCCACGATCAGCGTCGTTGCCAAGGAAATGGAACGGGAATTGAAGGATGACGATCGCTTTCGCGAGGATGTGCAGCTGCTGCGCAGCCAGAGCGAGCGGTGCCGCGACATCCTGCGGCGCCTGGCGACGCTCTCGGCGGAAGGCGAGGCACATCTTCGACGCCTGCCGCTGTCATCCATGATGGAAGAGATCGTGGCACCGCACAGGGAATTCGGGATCAAACTCGAACTCATCGAGAAAAGCCCGCGCAAGGGCGAGCCGGTCACCGACCGCAATGCCGGCATCATGTATGGGCTCGGCAACCTGATCGAGAACGCCGTCGACTACGCGCGTGATAGGGTAACGGTGACGGTCGAACACGATCCAAGAAAAGTCCGCATCACGGTCGAGGACGACGGCGAAGGCTACTCTTCCGATATTCTGACCCGGATCGGCGAACCCTACGTCACAAAGAGACAGCGAGAGGACCGCGCCGGTGGGCTGGGCCTTGGCCTCTTCATCGCCAAGACGCTTCTGGAGCGATCCGGCGCGTCGCTTGTGTTCGAGAACCGCATGCCGGAGACTGCCGGAGCACGCGTCCGTGTCGAATGGCCGCGCATGCTGATCGATGCAAATTCGACAAAATGACGCTATCGGCATAATGAAAAGCGGGATACTTGACTTATATCAGGCAGGCGGTTGCCGGGATTGACGAATATGAACGAGCTTGACCACGAATCCTCTCTTGCAGATGCGGATCATATCGGTCCGGACGCTAGCCTGCTGATCGTCGATGATGACGGGCCGTTCCTGCGCCGCCTGGCACGCGCCATGGAGACGCGCGGCTTCAAGGTCGAAACTGCCGAGTCCGTCGCGGAGGGTGTTGCCAAGTCGAAGATCCATCCGCCGAAATACGCTGTCGTCGACCTGCGGCTTGGCGACGGCAACGGGTTGGATGTGATCGAGGCAATCCGGCAGCGTCGGGACGACACGCGGATCATCGTTTTGACCGGCTACGGCAATATTGCAACCGCCGTCACGGCGGTGAAGCTCGGCGCTGTCGATTACCTGGCAAAGCCTGCCGATGCCGACGATGTCTATGCAGCGCTGACGCAGCGAGCCGGCGAGAAGGCGGAGCTGCCGGAAAACCCGATGTCGGCTGACCGGGTGCGGTGGGAGCATATCCAGCGGGTTTACGAGATGTGCGAGCGCAATGTTTCGGAAACGGCACGGCGGCTCAACATGCATCGCCGTACGCTGCAGCGAATCCTCGCCAAGCGCGCGCCGAAGTAAGCTCAGATATCGTCGACATCAAACGGCTTGCCGTTTGCCCATTCGGCCATCAGCAGGCGCTGGGCGGCTGCGCGGGAAAAATTCAGCGTGACGGATTTGCGCGTGGCGGGCGCCAGGCGATGCTCGGGCGCTTCCCGGATCATATGCGCACCGTAGCCATCGGATAGGAACAGGCCGCAGTCCTCGGGGAAAATCTCGAGCGGAACGTCCTTGTGGGTGGCGAAGAACAGTCGATCGCAATGCAGGCGATACTCCGGCCACTTGCGGTCGACGCGAAAGTCCTCGATCGACGTCTTGATCTCGATGATCCAGATTTCGCCCTTCTCCGAAATCGTGATCAGGTCGGCCCGCCGCCCGCTGGCAAGCGACAGCTCCGGCAAGACCGCGTGACGCATTTCATGAAGTAAAATCTGAGTCCCGCGGCGCACGAGCATAGCTCTGTCCGATTGGCGGCCATCTATTAACGGATTGTTATTGTAAACATTCAAAATCGTCATGGATAACCGTAGGCGCAGTGCGCGCGTTGTTGCAAAAAAACCATGCGCTTCTAATTTGCCGCTGCGTATTGGTTTTGCCGCACTGCAACAGCTTGCAAAGGCAAAGTTAATCGAAAATAAACCATAATCAAAGATGGTTCAAAAGACCGTTCCTCCTTGCCCATTTCCTAAGAGACATCCATGCGCATCCGCAATGCATTTCCTGTATTCGGCCTGATGGCGACGCTCGCTCTGGCCGGTTGCTCCTCGACTACCGAAAGCGCCTCCGTCGACGACAAGGGCACCCCGGGGCCGACCGTTCAGACCGCGCAAATCTTCGACGACGCCTACGGCGTGACGACGGATGCGGGATATTCGCTTCCGGCCATCCCCATCCAGAAGGTGAAGCCGCAGTTCCGCCGGCAGATCGTCTCTTACGAAACCACCGAACGCCCGGGCACGATCATCGTCAACACGCGCGAGCGCTTCCTCTACTACATCCTGCCGGGCGGCAACGCGATGCGTTACGGCATCGGCGTCGGCAAGCAGGGCTTCGCCTGGGCCGGCACGGCCTATGTCGCCTGGAAGCAGGAATGGCCGACCTGGCACCCGCCGAAGGAAATGGCCGAGCGCAAGCCGGAAGTCGCCAAGTACGTCGAGGAGGGCATGGGTCCCGGCCTCAGCAACCCCCTTGGTGCGCGCGCCATGTACCTCTTCAACGAAAAGGGCCAGGACACCCTCTTCCGCCTGCACGGCACGCCGGAATGGGCTTCGATCGGAACGGCCGCCTCGTCCGGCTGCATTCGCCTTATGAACCAGGACGTTATCGACCTCTACAGCCGCGTGCGTCCGGGCAAGACGACCTCGAAGGTCATCGTTATCCAGTAAGCTGCCGCTGAAATCGGGTATTTAAAAGGCCGCCGGAACGTTGTTTCGGCGGCCTTTTCTATTGATTTGTCCTCGTCAGGCCGCTTGCTCCGCCTTCAGTTCGAGGCGGCGGCGATGCAGGACTGGCTCGGTATAGCCGTTCGGCTGCGCCCTGCCCTTCAAGACGAGATCAAGGGCCGCCTCGAAGGCGATTGAAGCGTCGAAATCGGGCGCCATCGGAGTGTAGGCGGGATCGGACGCATTCTGCTGATCGACAATGGCGGCCATGCGCTTCATCGTCTCGACGATCTGCGCTTCGGTCGTGACCTTGTGGTGCAGCCAGTTCGCCATATGCTGGGCGGAGATACGCAGCGTCGCCCGGTCCTCCATGAGGCCGACATTGTTGATGTCGGGCACCTTGGAGCAGCCGACGCCCTGATCGACCCAGCGGACAACATAGCCGAGGATGCCCTGGGCGTTGTTGTCGAGTTCCCGCTGGATTTCCTCCGGCGTCCAATTCGGGCGGACCGCGACGGGGACCGAAAGGATATCGGAGAGCTTGGCACGGGCGCGATCCTTGAGGCCCTGCTGGACGCGGGCGACGTTGACGCGGTGGTAATGCGTGGCGTGCAATGTCGCGGCCGTCGGCGACGGAACCCAGGCGGTATTGGCGCCAGCCTTCGGGTGCGCGATCTTCTGCTCCAGCATCGCCGCCATCAGATCCGGCATGGCCCACATGCCCTTGCCGATCTGCGCGTGGCCGGATAGGCCGCATTCGAGGCCGATATCGACGTTCCAGTTTTCGTAGGCTGCGATCCAGGCGGCCTGCTTCATGTCGCCCTTGCGGATCATCGGCCCGGCCTCCATCGAGGTGTGGATTTCATCGCCCGTACGATCCAGGAAGCCGGTATTGATGAAGACCACGCGCTCGCGAGCGGCACGGATGCATTCCTTGAGATTGACGGTCGTCCGCCGCTCCTCGTCCATGATGCCCATCTTGATGGTATTGCGCGCCATGCCGAGGGCATCCTCGACGCGCGAGAAGATCTCGGCGGCGAACGCGACTTCCTCGGGGCCATGCATCTTCGGCTTGACGACATAGACCGAACCAGTGCGCGAATTCTTGCGGCGGCCGTTCGGGCCGACGTCGTGGAGCGCAATCATGCCCGTGATCATCGCATCCATGATGCCCTCCGGCACTTCATTGCCGTCACGTTCAAGGATGGCGGCATTGGTCATGAGGTGGCCGACGTTGCGCACCAGCATCAGCGATCGGCGATGCACTTCGAAGGGCGCACCTGTCGGACCGTTGTATTCCAAATCCGGATTGAGCTTTCGGATGAGGCTCGAACCGCCCTTCGATACCTCTTCCTGAAGGTCGCCCTTCATGAGGCCAAGCCAATTGCGGTAGATGACGACCTTGTCTTCAGCGTCGACGGCTGCAACCGAATCCTCACAGTCCATGATCGTCGTGATCGCCGATTCCAGCCGGACGTCGGAGATATGCGCCGGATCGCTCTTGCCAATCGCGGTTGAGGCATCGATGGCGATGTCGATATGGATGCCGTTGTTCTTCAGCAGGATGTGAGTCGGCGCCGCGGCATCGCCTTGATAGCCGGCAAAGTGCGCCGCATCGGTCAGCGAAACATGCTCGCCATCGGTTGAGGTGACGGCCAGAGCACCATCCCGGACAGCAAACGTCGCAACATCCTTCCAGCGCCAGCCGTCGAGCGGAGCGGCGGTGTCGAGGAAATCGCGCGCCCAGGCAATCACCTTCTCGCCGCGCTTCGGATTGTAGCCTTTGCCCTTCTCGGCACCGTCGCTCTCGGGAATCGCGTCCGTTCCGTAAAGCGCATCGTAGAACGAGCCCCAGCGGGCGTTGGCGGCATTCAGCGCGTAGCGAGCGTTCATGACGGGAACGACAAGCTGTGGGCCCGCTATCGAAGCGATCTCCGGATCGACGTTCGTGGTCGTCACCTGGAAGTCGGAGCCCTCCGGCAGGATATAGCCGATGTCCCGAAGAAACGCCTGATAGGCTTCCATATCGGTCGGCGCACCGTGTTGGCGGTACCAATCATCGATACGAAGCTGGAGCGCATCGCGCTTGGCGAGCAGCTCGCGATTGCGCGGCGCCAGATCGTGAACGATGGCCGAGAAATCGGCAAAGAACTTGTCGGCATCGATCTTCAGCCCGGGCAGCGCTTCCTTGACGAGAAACTCATGAAGGACGGCTTCAACGGCAAGACCGTTTTTATCGATGCGGCTCATTCAATGTCTCCTAGGACCCACGCGGTTTTTCGCATGCTGCCACTTTGCCCGGCTTTCATTCATAGTCAATTATGCAATAGTTCGAAAGATTTATGCCGATTTAGGCAAAGACCGCGGCGTGACGCACATCGGTAGCCCGTTTTGCGGCTGCGTCGTCAGCTTTTGCACCGGCCAGGGCTTCGTCTGATCCGTCAGATCGAAGCGGAAACGGTGCATCAGCACCGCCAGAGCGATCACTGCCTCCTGCAGGGCAAAGGTTGCGCCGATGCAGACACGCGGGCCCGCGCCGAACGGCAGGAACTGAAAGCGACCGATCTTACCGCGATTCTCCGGCAGGAACCGTTCCGGCAGGTAGGCGCGCGGCTTGTCCCAATAGAGTTCGTGGCGATGCAGCGTCCACGGCATGATGAGAACGGTGACGCCGGCCTCGATCTCGACCGTTTCACCCTTCGCATCGGTCCACCGATCGGCGGCGATTGCGGCGCGATTGATCGACGGCGCCGGCGGATAGAGCCGCAGCGCCTCCTCGAAGGCCGCGCGGGTGTAAGGCATCAGATCGAGCCACTTGACCGGCTCGACATCCCGCGCCAGGACGCGATCAATCTCCTCCTCCATCGCCTCGCGGATATGCTGTGTGTTCGCGACGCAGTAGAGCGTCCACGCGAGTGCACGCGCCGTCGTCTCGTGGCCGGCACCGATGAAGGTAAGGATATTGTCTTCGATTTCGTCATTCGTCAGCCCGCCGCTCGCGGCCTGATCGAGGAGCAAGGTCAGGAAGTCGTCCGGCGCGGCGGCGCGATTGGCCTGCATGCGCGCAAGCCGGGCATTCATGGTCTGGCGTACGATGTTGCGAAACTTGTCGAGCACCTTCTGGCCACCGATGCGGGTCAGGCGCGGAACCCAGGACGGCGCGCGCAGAAGGTCCATCGGATCGACGCGCCCCATACGATGCAAGAGCGCGTTGACGTCATCGGCAAAGCTGTCGGAGGACGTGACGATCTCACCCGAGAACAGCGTATCGGCGAGAATGGCGAAGGTCAGCTCCGTCATGTCGGCGGCGATCTCGAAGACCTTGCCCTCGTTGCCGGCGGCCTGGTATTTTCTCGCATAGTCCTCGGACTGGCGAAGCATCTGGCCGGCAAAGCCGTTTGCATGGCGCGGTGTGAAAACCGGCGCGACTGCCTTGCGGGATCGCTTCCAGACTTCTCCTTCCGCCGTCAGCAATCCGTCGCGCAGGATGGGGCGCAGAATGAGCTGGCGAATGTCCGACATGCGGTAGTTTGCGGCATTGTCGACGAGAACATGGCGGATCAGGCCGGGGTCGTTGACGATCAGGGTTCTTTCCCGAAAGAACCGCGTGTGAATCCACGGCAGCGTATAGGAAGGCTCTCCCCAGAGTTCCAGCGGGTTGCGTAGGATCGTTCGGATGATCTCAAGGCGTCCCGGCGGCACCGTTCGCGGCAGCGGCGCTGGGGGCTCAAAGGGATGCGGACGCATGTCCATGAGAATTCAGCCTTTCGCGGAAGATCTCAAGCTCTTCCCGGCAAGGCAAAAACTAGAGCAGACGCTCCAGCTCGTCCAGCTTATCGTTGACCAGCCAACCGTAATAGTTCTCTTCCGGCCAGACAGTTTCGCCCGAAGCACGGTTCTTGGCAGCAAGAGCGGCCGCGCGCTGGCGCGAATTGCCGACATTATAAAGCGTGGCGGTCAGGCCTGGATTCCTGGAGATATCCATGTCGGCGATCTCCTTGTAATCGTCGATCGACCGGCGGATCGAGGCGGCGACGAAAGCGAGCGAGATATCGGGCTGCATGATCGCCTTGTAGACGGAACCAGCGTCCTTCTCGTTCAGCTTCTCATAGCCCGACACCTTGGAGACGAGATCCGAGAGCATCAGCGCCGTCAGCGGGTTGATCTGGCCAAGGCCGAAGGTCTGACCGGCATAGAAGGGCTGGAAGAAAACCGCGCTGAAGCGATTGTTCGGGAAGGTCTTGCCGTCCACGGTCTTGCCGCGGAAATCGCTTTCCCAGATATCCTCGCGGCAGCTCCAAAGCGTGTAGGCATCGCCGCCCTTGCCGTTGCATTCGGAAAACTGCGGCCGCTTGATGAAGTCGTCCACGTCCTCGCCACCATAGGCGAAGCGGAAGCTCTCGCCGGCATAGGATGCAGCCTTCACATAATAGGACTGCAGACGGTCGTAAGCGTCGACATTATACGTATGCTCGCCGACGATCGCGCCGATCACATGAATCGGATCGATGCCGTAAGCGGCCGAAACCTTCTTGATCTTGGCCATCAGCTCGTGATCCGAGGCGAGGAGATCATGAACTTTCTCGTACTTGCGATCGAACGAGGTCTTCGTGCCTTTCGTGCGGCGGACCGAGGCGCCTGGAACATCCGGTTGCTCGGCATGACGGTTTCCTGGCGGCACCACCTGCATGGCAAAAGCGGGAGCCGAGGTCAGCACGGCAGCGGCAATCAAGAGGCTTGTCAGAAGGCGTCGCACGATCAGCGTTCTCATCGGTTCATGGCATTGTCGCGAAGCGCGCTGACTGGACCACAATCTTGGCCGAATGATGCTGGCGCTGACAACAAAACGGGCCTTTCACTAAAAAGTAAAAGGCCCGCTGTCGAGAGTTCAAGCTGTCAAAATCGCGTCATTACATCAGTCAAGACATGACCGGATGCTTGTTCATCACAGGATGAAGCGGGACAGATCCGTGTTCTGCGCCAGGTCGCCGACATGCTTGCGTACATACTCGGCATCGATGGTCACAGCCGTGCCGCCGCGATCCGGTGCGTTGAACGAGATCTCGTCCAATACGCGCTCCATCACCGTCTGCAGGCGGCGGGCACCGATGTTTTCAACCGACGAGTTCAGGTGAACCGCGACATCGGCCAGAGCATCGATGCCGTCGTCGGTGAATTCGAGGCTCAGACCTTCGGTCTCCATCAGCGCCTTGTACTGCCTGATAAGGCTAGCCTCGGTTTCCGTCAGGATGCGGCGGAAGTCTTCCTTGGTCAGCGGACGCAGCTCGACGCGGATCGGCAGGCGGCCCTGCAATTCCGGCAGGAGGTCCGAGGGCTTGGAGACATGGAAGGCACCCGAGGCGATGAACAGCACGTGGTCGGTCTTCACCGGGCCGTACTTTGTCGACACCGTCGTGCCTTCCACCAGCGGAAGTAGGTCGCGCTGCACGCCCTCACGCGAAACCCCTGCACCCATACCGCCGTCGCGAGCGGCGATCTTGTCGATCTCGTCGAGGAAGACGATGCCGTCATTCTCGACCGCGCGGACCGCCTCGCGCTGGATGACTTCGTTGTCGATCAGCTTGTCGGACTCGTCGCGGATCAGATCCGTGTAGGATGCCTTAACCGTCGTGCGGACCTTCTTGGTGCGGCCGCCCATCGCCTTGCCGAACATTTCGGAAAGGTTGAGCACACCGATATTGGCGCCCGGCATGCCAGGAATATCGAAGCCGCCCATGCCGGTGGCGGTGTCGGCGATCTCGATATCGATCTCCTTGTCGTCAAGTTCGCCGCCACGCAGCTTCTTGCGGAAGCTGTCGCGCGTCGCCGGCGAGGCCGTGGAGCCGACGAGCGCATCGAGAACGCGCTCTTCCGCGCTCATATGCGCCTTGGCCTGCACTTCGCTCCGCTTCTTCTCGCGGGCGAGCCCGATGCCGACCTCGACGAGATCGCGGATAATCTGCTCGACGTCGCGGCCGACATAGCCGACTTCGGTGAACTTCGTGGCTTCGACCTTGATGAATGGCGCACCCGCCAGTTTGGCGAGACGGCGAGAGATTTCCGTCTTGCCAACACCGGTCGGACCGATCATCAGGATGTTCTTGGGCATGACTTCGTCGCGCAGATCCGGATCGAGCTGGTGGCGACGCCAGCGGTTGCGCAACGCGATTGCCACCGCGCGCTTGGCCTCATGCTGACCGATAATATAGCGATCGAGTTCGGAAACGATCTCGCGGGGGGAAAAAGTGGTCATGTGTCCGTTACTCCGGGTGCGTCCAACGCCATGAAATGCGCCGGACCGTAAATGGAAGTTCTTGTATCGACGTAGTGGAAGCCTGCTTTTTCGTAAGCCCTAATCGCCTGGCGGTTTTCGGGATCCGGATCGATCACGATGCGCCTCGCACCGTTCGCGAAGAGTTCGGCCGCGAGCTGACGGATGATCGCAGTACCGTGACCCTTGCCTATCAGCTCAGCAACACCGATCGAGATATCGACGCCCAGCGTGCCTTTCGGCTGGTCCTGATAGGGATGACCGTCTTCCAAATGAGGATCATAGCTTTGGAGGTAACCTATCGGATGCCCGTCCAGCTCCACGATCATCGGCCTTGTCTCGATACTGTTCATCGCCTCTTCGATCGACGCAAGCTCTGTCTCGGGCGCGCCCCACCATTTCGCGACATGCGGTTCTGCCAGCCACTTTGCCACGAGGCCAAAATCCTCGCGGCTGATGTCGCGGAAACGGTATTTCGGGGCGTGCTCAGCTTTCGGCATCCAGGGTTTCCACCACCATATTATGGTTCGTGTAGACACAGATATCGGCGGCAATATCCAGCGCGCGCCGCGCCACCTCTTCGGCTGATTTGTCCGTATCCATCAGGGCGAGGGCCGCAGCGAGTGCAAAATTGCCGCCCGAACCGATCGCCATGGCGCCATGCTCCGGCTCTAGAACGTCACCGTTGCCTGTTATCGCCAGTGTCACCTGCTTGTCGGCGACGAGCATCATGGCTTCGAGGTTGCGGAGATACTTGTCCGTGCGCCAATCCTTGGCGAGCTCGACGGCTGCGCGCATCAGCTGGCCCGGATATTGTTCGAGCTTCTTTTCAAGACGTTCGAGGAGGGTGAAGGCATCCGCGGTGGCGCCTGCGAAACCGGCAATCACTTCCCCCTTGCCGATGCGCCGGACCTTGCGGGCATTGCCTTTCATCACGGTCTGGCCGAGGCTCACCTGACCGTCGCCGGCCATGATGACCTTGCCGCCCTTTCGAACTGTAACAATTGTTGTCATCTATTCACCTTTGCCCGTCTGCCGGGCTCGTTACGTCGGGCCGAACGCCGGCCCTGTCGAGCCCTATGTAAGTGCGTGAATGCCGATTGCAAATGGCGTCGTTTTCTGCTGCCGCGGTTCTGGATATTTCACGGCTTGCCTGATAAGGAACCCCCGTACTTCCCGATGGAGCAGCCATATGGCCGAGACCGCAGCAAGCCGCACGGGCACCGTATCCCGCAAGACGAACGAGACTACGGTTTCCGTTTCCGTCAATCTCGACGGTACCGGAAAATCGAAGATTTCGACGGGCGTCGGCTTCTTCGACCATATGCTTGACCAGCTGTCACGACATTCGCTCATCGACATGGAGATCGAGACCAAGGGCGACCTGCACATCGACGATCACCACACGGTGGAAGACACCGGCATCGCGATCGGCCAGGCGATTGCCAAGGCGCTCGGCGATCGCCGCGGCATCGCCCGCTACGCATCGATCGATCTCGCCATGGACGAGACGATGACGAAGGCAGCCGTCGACCTTTCCGGTCGTCCCTTCCTCGCCTGGAACGTCGCCTTCAGCGCGCCGAAGATCGGCACGTTCGACACGGAGCTCGTGCGCGAATTCTTCCAGGCGCTTGCCCAGAACGCCGGCATCACCTTGCATATTCTCAACCATTATGGGGCCAACAACCACCATATTGCAGAGACATGTTTCAAGGCCGTTGCCCGCGCGCTGCGTACGGCAACAGAGATCGATCCGAGACAGGCGGGCCGTGTTCCCTCGACGAAGGGCACGCTCGTCTGAGCCCCCTAAGGGAGCTTGACGATATGACTTCCAGCTACTTGGTTCTAACTGCGCCTGGCGGAACGGACTCCAACCACGAGAAGACGCGCTTCATTCGCGACGGCTTTACCATTCTCGGGTTTCTCTTCCCCTGGATATGGCTGGCCTTCCATCGGCTGTGGCTCCACGCCATCGCGGCATTCCTCCTGCAAAGCCTTGGCGGTGCTCTGGCTGACCGGGCGGACCTGTGGCCAGTCGGCGTCGCGATTACCTTCGGCACCAGTCTGTTGGTGGCACTCGAGGGCCAGAATCTTCGTATCCGCAATCTGGTCGCGAAGGGCTGGGACGAGGCCGACCTCGTCTCTGCCGATTCGCTTCAGACCGCTGAAGAAATCTACTTTTCGAATGTTCAGACCGACACCGGCGACAGCCGTCCGGCGCCCTCGCCGCAATGGGACCCCACAGCCCATGCGCCGCGTCACGGCAATGCCACCTCGCTCGGTCTCTTTGGTTTTGATGGAGGACGCTGATGCGCGTCGCAATTATCGACTACGGTTCCGGCAATCTGCGTTCGGCGACGAAGGCCTTCGAACGAGCCGCGCGGGAAGCCGGCATCGATGCCGTGATCGACCTGACTGACAATGCCGAGACCGTCGCGGCCGCCGATCGCGTTGTGCTGCCAGGTGTCGGTGCCTATGCCGACTGCCGGCGCGGGCTCGATGCCGTTCCCGGCATGTCGGAAGCGCTGATCGATGCGGTCGAGAAAAAGGCCCGACCTTTCCTCGGCATTTGCGTCGGCATGCAGCTGATGTCGTCACGCGGTCTCGAGAAGACGGTCACTGATGGTTTCAGCTGGATCCCCGGAGACGTCGTTGAAATGACGCCCGGTGATGCCAATCTAAAGATCCCGCAAATCGGCTGGAATACACTGAACTTAAGATCCCCTCACCCGCTGTTTGAGGGTATTCCCACGGGGCCGAACGGGCTGCATGCCTATTTTGTGCATTCCTATCATCTGGCGGCGAAGAACTCTGGCGACGTGATTGCGACGGCCGACTACGGCGGGCCGATCACTGCTTTCGTCGGCCGCGACAACATGGCCGGAGCCCAGTTCCATCCCGAAAAGAGCCAGAAGCTCGGCCTGGCCCTAATTGCCAATTTCCTGCGCTGGAAGCCTTAAGCTCGCGCATTGCAAGGACAGACAGAATGATCCTATTTCCCGCAATCGACCTCAAGGATGGCCAGTGTGTTCGCCTCAAGCTCGGCGACATGGACCAGGCGACCGTCTACAATCCCGACCCTGCCGCGCAGGCGAAGGCGTTTGAAGATCAAGGGTTCGAGTGGCTGCATGTCGTTGATCTGAACGGCGCCTTCGCGGGCGAAAGCGTCAATGGCGCGGCCGTCGACGCAATCCTGAAGGCGACGAAGAACCCCGTCCAGCTTGGCGGCGGTATTCGCACACTCGACCATATCGAGAGCTGGCTGTCGCGCGGCCTCGCCCGCGTCATTCTTGGCACGATCGCCGTGCGCAATCCGGCACTGGTGATCGAAGCCTGCAAGACGTTTCCCGGCCGCGTGGCTGTCGGCATCGATGCCAAGGGCGGCAAAGTCGCCGTCGAGGGCTGGGCCGAGGCCTCCGAGCTCGGCGTCATCGAGCTGGCGAGGAAATTCGAGGGCGCAGGCGTTGCCGCAATCATCTATACCGACATCGACCGCGACGGCATCCTCGCAGGCATCAATTGGGCGTCAACACTCGAACTTGCCAAGGCGGTGTCGATCCCGGTGATCGCGTCCGGCGGCTTGGCTTCGATCGAGGATGTGAAACGGATGCTCGAGCCCGACGCACGCACGCTCGAGGGTGCGATCTCGGGCCGCGCGTTGTATGATGGACGCCTTGATCCCAAGGAAGCGCTGGCGCTGATTGCGGCCGCACGCGCAAAGGAGATTGCGCAGTGACCCTGAAGGCCCGTGTCATTCCCTGCCTCGACGTCAAGGACGGCCGCGTCGTCAAGGGCGTCAATTTCGTCAACCTGGTGGACGCCGGCGACCCGGTCGAGGCGGCCAAGGCCTACGATGCTGCCGGCGCCGACGAGCTCTGCTTCCTCGACATCACCGCTTCGTCGGACAATCGTGAAACGATCTTCGACGTCGTCGCACGCACGGCCGAACAGTGCTTCATGCCTGTCACCGTCGGCGGAGGCGTGCGCACCATCACTGATATTCGCAAGTTGCTGCTCTGCGGCGCCGACAAGGTTTCGATCAATTCGGCGGCAGTCAACAATCCTGACTTCGTTGCGGAAGCGGCTGACAAGTTCGGCGACCAGTGCATCGTCGTCTCCATCGATGCCAAGCGCCGGCGCACGCAGGCGGTCGGCCAGGACAATCTGAGCGCCTGGGAGATCTACACACATGGCGGCCGCAATGCGACCGGCATCGACGCCGTGGATTTCGCACGGAAAATGGTCGAGCGCGGGGCCGGCGAACTGCTCGTCACGTCGATGGACCGAGACGGAACGAAAGTCGGCTACGATCTCGAGTTGACACGCGCCATTGCGGATTCGGTTCGGGTGCCGGTCATCGCCTCGGGCGGCGTCGGCGACCTCGACGATCTCGTGGCCGGCGTCAAGCAGGGGCATGCCAATGCCGTTTTGGCCGCATCGATCTTCCACTTCGGCACCTATTCCGTCGAAGAGGCGAAGCGCTATATGTCGTCCTGCGGCATCGACATGCGTCTGGACTGATTAGAAAGCAGAATCATGAGCGAATTCACCCTTGCCGACCTGGAAAAGATCGTCGATGCGCGATCGAAAGCCTCGCCAGATGAATCCTGGACGGCAAAACTCGTTTCCGCAGGCCAGCCCAAAGCTGCCAAGAAACTCGGCGAAGAGGCAATCGAAGCCGTGATGGCAGCAATTGCCGACGACCGTGAGAACCTCACCTATGAAGCCGCCGACCTGCTCTATCACCTATTGGTCGTATTGAAGGTGGCGGGCATTCCGTTACACAGTGTCATGGCGGAGCTTGAGCGGCGTACCGCTCAATCCGGCCTGACAGAAAAGGCGAGCCGGCAAAGTTCATGAGTATCGCAAGACAGCTCATCGGAGCGCCCGAGGCGCTCGATCATTTTCAGGCGAATGCCTATTCGCCCTATCCCTTCTTTTCTTCCGAGGAATGGGCGCGCTTCCGCGCCGATACGCCCCTGACTCTGAAGGGGGACGAGGTCAAGCGGCTACGCTCCATGGGCGACCCGATCGACCTTGATGAAGTGCGGCGGATCTATCTTTCGCTTTCGCGCCTTCTCTCAGCCCACGTGGAATCGTCGCAACTGCTTTTTGAGCAACGCAACCGCTTTCTCAGTCTCTCGAATGTCGCGAAAACGCCGTTTGTCATCGGCATCGCCGGCTCGGTGGCCGTCGGCAAGTCGACGACCGCCCGTATCCTGAAAGAGCTGCTGACGCGCTGGCCTTCCAGCCCGAAAGTGGATCTGGTGACCACCGATGGCTTTCTGCATCCGAACGCCGTGCTGCAGCGTGAAAACCTGATGCAGCGCAAGGGCTTCCCCGAGAGCTACGACACCGGAGCGATCCTGCGCTTCCTGGCGGCGATCAAGGCCGGGCAGCCGAACGTCAAGGCGCCGTCCTACTCGCATCTGGTCTATGACGTCCTGCCAAATGAATACAAGATCGTCGATCGGCCGGACATCCTGATCTTCGAGGGCATCAACGTCCTGCAGTCACGCGACCTGCCGGCCGGCGGCAAGATCGTGCCGATGGTCTCCGACTTCTTCGACTTCTCGATCTACATAGATGCGGAGGAAAGCCGGATTCACGACTGGTACGTGACGCGCTTCATGCGGCTCCGCGAAACGGCGTTTCGCGATCCTCATTCCTTCTTCCACCGCTACGCCTCGATCAGCGAGGAGGAAGCGCTGTCGATCGCCGAAGGCCTCTGGGAAAACATCAACCTCAAGAATCTGCGGGAGAACATCCTGCCGACGCGTCCGCGCGCTGACCTGATCCTGCGCAAGGGCAACAATCACCTGATCGAACAGGTGGCCCTGAGGAAGCTCTAAGGTGTTATCCGACGAAGCGTCAGGTTAATACGACCGCCATTCTTTAGCAGCGTCGAGGTCGACGGATAGATTTTGTCGACGCCGTGGAAACATAGCCGCCCTTCCGCACCCAAGACAACGACATCGCCACTCGATAGCTTGAAGGAGAGCGTGCGGTCGTTGCGCGCGAGGCCGCCGACGCGGAAGAGGCAACCATTGCCAAGCGATATCGACACGACGGGCGCGGCGAGATCCTGCTCGTCCTTGTCCTGATGCAGGCCCATGCGCGCCTCGTCGGAATAGAAGTTGACGAGACAGGCCTGTGGAGGCTTGCCGTAGCCGGACAGGTCGTTCCAGATTTCCAGCAGTTCCGCGGGCATATCCGGCCAAGGCTTGCCCGTGACAGGGTGGGTCGGCTGGTAGCGATAGCCGCGCTGCTTGTCCGTGACCCAGCCGAGCGGTCCGCAATTCGTCATGCGCACCGACATCGGCTTGCCGGTGCCGGGCATGACGGGCACGAAAAGCGGCGCGTCCGCCACGATCGTCCGGATGATATCGACCAATGCCTGCTGCCGCGGTCGGTCCAGATAGTCCGGAAGGTGACTGACGCCGGTGGGCAGCTTCAGCATATCAATCTCCGAAGGGGCGCCCACGCATCTTCTTCACCTCGGCGCGGCCCGATTTCTCCTTCAGCCGGCGTTCGATCGACCCTTTTGTCGGCTTGGTTTTCTTGCGGGGCGGCGGCGGCGGTTTTGCCGCCTCGAGAATCAGCTCTTTCAGCCGCTCACGCGCGTCTTCGCGGTTACGATCTTGGCTGCGGAAGCGGCTTGCCTCGATCATCAGCACACCTTCTTTCGACAGGCGCTTGCCAGCAAGCTTCACGGCATTCACCTTCACGCGCTCGTTCAAGGAGGGTGAGTTGGGAATGTTGAAGAACAACTGGACTGATGTCGAGACCTTGTTGACGTTCTGCCCGCCGGGGCCACCCGCCAGGACGAACTGCTCCGTCAGCTCCCATCCGGCGATGGTGATTCGATCGTTGATGTAAAGCGGGTCGCTGGCCATGCGATTTCTATCTCACATCGGCCGGCGCTTGGGAACAGACAAAGAAACCCGGCGAACGCCGCCGGGTTTCACGTGAATCATCAATGTTTTGGCGCGTCATTCAGCCGCGGCGCGAAACCCCGGGGCCGCATCGCGCACCCCGCCATCGACATGGCCTTCGAACTTGGCGAAGTTCTCGATGAACATCGTCACGAGCTTGCCGGCCTGTGCGTCATAGCCGATCGGATCCTGCCACGTGGAACGCGGATCGAGGATCGCCGCCTCGACGCCCGGCACCGCGACGGGAACCGCGAAACCGAAATTCGGATCAACGCGGAAATCCGCCTTGCCGAGTTCGCCCGAGAGCGCTGCGGCAAGCAGCGTGCGCGTTGCCTTGATCGGCATGCGCTTCCCGGTGCCGTAGGCCCCGCCGGTCCAGCCGGTGTTGACCAGCCAGCATTCGACCCCGTGGCGGCCGATGAGATCTTTCAGGAGATTGCCGTATTCTGACGGATGGCGTGGCATGAACGGCGCGCCGAAGCAGGTCGAGAAGGTCGCTTCTGGCTCGGTCACGCCCCGCTCGGTGCCGGCCACCTTGGCGGTGTAGCCCGACAGGAAGTGGTACATGGCCTGATCCGGCGTCAATTTGGCGATCGGCGGCATGACGCCGAAGGCATCCGCGGTCAGCATAATGATCGTCTTCGGATGACCGGCAAGACCGGTCTTCGAGGCGTTCGGAATGAAATCCAGCGGGTAGGCGCAACGCGTGTTTTCCGTCAGCGATCCATCGTTGAAATCAGGTTCACGCTGATCGTTCAGAACGACGTTTTCGAGAACGGTGCCGAAGCGCTGCGTCGTGGCATAGATTTCCGGTTCCGCTTCCGCCGACAAGCGGATGGTTTTGGCGTAGCAGCCGCCTTCGAAATTGAAGATGCCGTCCTCGCCCCAGCCATGCTCGTCGTCGCCGATAAGCGTACGGGCTGGATCGGCCGAGAGCGTCGTCTTGCCGGTGCCAGAGAGGCCGAAGAAGACCGCGGCATCGCCATCCGGGCCGACATTGGCCGAGCAGTGCATCGGCATCACGCCCTTTGCCGGGAGCAGATAGTTCAGCACAGTGAAGACCGACTTCTTCATTTCGCCGGCGTAAAAGGTGCCGGCGATCAGCACCTCACCATTTGTCAGATCGCAAGCGATGACGGTTTCCGTGCGGCAGCCATAGCGCTCGGGGTCGGCCTTGAAAGTTGGCAGGTTGATGATCGTCAGCTTCGGAGCGAAAGATTCCAGGGTCGAGCGCTCCGGGCGGATCAGCAGGTTACGAATGAACAGCGAATGCCAGGCCAGCTCGGTCACGACACGCGTCGGCAGCGCATTGTTCTCATCGGCACCGCCGATGAGATCCTGAACGAACAGATCCTTGCCGTGGGCGTGCGCGAGCATGTCCTGCTTCAGGAGCGCGAAGTTCTCCGGCGACATCGGCTTGTTGTTGTCCCACCAGATCTGACCATCGGTGTTGGCATCACGAACGACGAACTTGTCCCTCGGCGAGCGACCGGTGTGCTGACCCGTCAAGGCGCGCAATGCACCATGGGCGGTGAGTTCAGCCTCACCCCGGCGAATCGATTCTTCATAGAGGGAGGCGGCCGTAAAATTATAGCGAGCGCTGTTTGCACTCCCCAAACCGATCGTCGCCAGCTCTATCGCCGGGTTGTGGACTCCGAACAGCTCCATGGTCTTTCCCTTCCCTTGAGGCTCGTGCAGTTAAGAACTGAGGGTGACCGTACGGGCGGTTTTTTTAAAACGCAATAGCAGAAAATCGATAAAACGTAGTAATATCAAACTATTAATCGATTTAAATTTTCCCGTGATATTTTAAATCGTTTGAATCAGAAGTGGCCGGAGCAAATATCGACACCACTTTTGGTTGCCATCAAAACTTTACAACAATCTCACCCTTTATCTTTGCCACAATTTGTTCCACCTTTATCCCCATAAGCGCATCCGGTTCACAAAGGCCGCCTGGGGACCTTCTAATACCTGGAGACGCGCATAGATGACGGAGACGAATACCATGCCGACAATCGCGCTCGTTGACGACGACCGCAATATCCTCACCTCGGTATCGATCGCACTCGAGGCCGAAGGATATAAGGTCGAGACCTATACCGATGGCGCCTCCGCCCTCGACGGTCTCCTCGCCCGCCCGCCGCATCTTGCCATCTTCGACATCAAGATGCCGCGCATGGACGGCATGGAACTCCTGCGCCGCCTGCGACAGAAATCCGACATCCCGGTTATCTTCCTCACCTCCAAGGATGAGGAAATCGATGAGCTGTTTGGCCTGAAGATGGGCGCCGACGACTTTATTACCAAGCCGTTCTCGCAGCGTCTGCTGGTCGAGCGCGTGCGCGCCGTCCTGCGCCGCGCATCGAGCCGCGAGGCTGCCGCCGCGGCCGGCGGTGCTGCTCCAAAACCGGGCACTGCACAGCAGCTTGCTCGCTCGCTGGAGCGCGGCCAGCTGGTCATGGACCAGGAACGCCACACCTGCACCTGGAAAGGTGAGCCGGTGACGCTGACGGTGACCGAATTCCTCATTCTGCATTCGCTGGCCCAGCGTCCGGGCGTCGTCAAAAGCCGCGACGCATTGATGGATGCGGCTTATGACGAGCAGGTCTATGTCGACGATCGCACCATCGACAGCCACATCAAGCGGCTCCGCAAGAAATTCAAGATGGTCGATACCGACTTTGATATGATTGAAACGCTCTACGGAGTGGGGTACCGCTTCCGCGAAGCAGCCTGACGCCGAAGCGGCGCGGCATCTGAGAATTGTCGAGAGCTGGTGATCGCGAAAGCGGTCCGCTCTCCGAAAGGGCCTGTCGTTGGCACAGTTGGTGCAGGAAAGGGATCTGGATGAGGCGGAAGGCGTAAGCAGTCGCCGCGTCAGCGGACGACGCTGGTCGCATCCCTTCACGATCATCCGCCGCATCTTCGGCAATGCCGTCTTTTCGAGCCTGACACGCCGCATCCTCTTCTTCAATCTCGCGGCGCTTGTCGTTCTCGTCGGCGGCATTCTCTACCTCAATCAGTTCCGCGAAGGGCTGATCGACGCCCGCGTCGAAAGCCTTCTGACGCAGGGGGAAATTATCGCGGGCGCCGTCTCGGCTTCCGCTTCGGTCGACACGAACTCGATCACGATCGACCCGGAAAAGCTGCTCGAACTGCAGGCTGGCCAGAGCATTACCCCGGTGCCGAACGACGAGGACCTCGAGTTCCCGATCGACCCGGAAAAGGTCGCGCCGGTCTTGCGCCGCTTGATTTCACCGACGAGAATCCGTGCGCGCATTTTCGATGCCGACGCCAACCTGCTACTCGACTCTCGCCACCTCTATTCGCGCGGCCAGGTCCTGCGTTTTGATCTACCGCCGGTCGATGACGAGGAGCAGACCTGGAGCCAGTGGTTCACGACGATCTTCAACAAGGTACTGCAGCCTGGAAACCTGCCGCTGTACAAGGAAGCGCCGGGCGGCGATGGCTCCATCTACCCCGAGGTGATGAACGCGCTGACCGGCGTGCGCGGCGCCGTGGTTCGCACCACCGAGAAGGGCGAGCTGATCGTTTCGGTCGCCGTTCCGATCCAGCGCTTCCGCGCTGTTCTCGGTGTGCTGCTGTTGTCCACGCAAGCGGGCGATATCGATAATATCGTCCACGCCGAGCGCCTCGGCATCATGCGCGTGTTCGGCGTCGCGACGCTTGTCAACGTTCTGCTGTCTCTCGTTCTCTCGTCGACAATCGCCAACCCATTGCGGCGTCTATCCGCCGCCGCCATCCGTGTTCGCCGCGGCGCAAAGGAACGCGAGGAAATTCCGGACTTTTCCGCACGTCAGGACGAGATCGGCAACCTTTCCATTGCGCTGCGCGAGATGACGACGGCACTCTACGACCGTATCGCTGCGATCGAAAGCTTTGCGGCCGACGTCAGCCACGAACTGAAGAATCCGCTGACATCGCTGCGCAGCGCCGTCGAGACACTGCCGCTCGCCAAAACGGACGATTCCAAGAAGCGGCTGCTTGATGTCATTCAACATGACGTTCGCCGCCTCGACCGCCTGATCAGCGATATTTCCGACGCCTCCCGTCTCGATGCCGAGTTGGCGCGGGTCGATGCAGGTTCGGTCGATCTGGAAATCCTGCTTCGCGACCTCATCGACGTGTCTCGGCAAATCCGCAGTCGCAAGAAAGAAGTGCAGATAGAGTTCGCCATCGAGCGCAAGCCGGGCGTCAAGACGCGCTTCGTGGTGAACGGCCACGACCTGCGCATCGGCCAGATCGTTACGAATCTGATAGAGAACGCGCGCTCCTTCGTACCGGAGCACGACGGCAGGATCACCGTGCGACTGGTTAGAACGCGCTCCCGCTGCATCGTTTACGTCGAGGACAACGGGCCGGGCATCCAGGCCGAAAATATCGATCGTATCTTTGAGCGCTTCTATACCGACAGACCGGAATCAGAGGGCTTCGGGCAGAATTCGGGCCTCGGTCTGTCGATCAGCCGCCAGATCGCCGAGGCGCATGGCGGTTCGCTGCGTGCGGAGAATATCATCGATCCGGAGAGCGAAAGGCTGCTCGGAGCGCGCTTCATCCTCGCCCTTCCAGCCAATACCACCGCATGACGGACACGCCTTCGAACATCCAGGCAACCGCTATCGTCGTCGGCAGCACCGGTCTTCTTTTCATGGGGCCTTCGGGATGGGGAAAGTCGATGCTCGCCTTTGCCTGCATCTCCCAAGCACAGCACATCGGCATGTCGGCGATACTGGTTGCCGACGATCAAGTGATGATCTCCAAACAAGATGGAGCCGTGATTGCCACCTGCCCTGCCTCGATTGCCGGTTTGATCGAATTGCGCGGCACCGGCATCGTCCGAGTGCCATACATCGCAAGGGCGGCGATGCATTATGCTGTCCTTCCTGGAAGCGTGTCCGGAGAGAAGCGGCTGCCGCCCGAGGGTGAGCGAATGACGATTGCCAACGGTATGGATCTGCCGGTCATTCGGTTGCTGGCAAACACGCCGTTGCCGCTGGCGGTGTTGATGGCAAAAGCAGCCGATATCGGACAGTAATGCCTGCGAAATCGGCAAATCCCGCCCTAAAAGTCGTATTTTTGTCTTGCACTTCGGCTTTTCATCGCCAAGATGTGCCCCCACGGTGGACGCGATTGCTGCATTGCGATATTGGCCCACCGTTTGCATACGCCACTAGGAGCAGTAATATCATGATCGGACTTGTGCTTGTCACTCATGGCAAGCTGGCTGAAGAGTTTCGTCATGCGGTCGAACACGTCGTCGGTCCTCAGAAATTCATCGAAACGGTCTGTATCGGTCCCGAAGACGACATGGATCAGAGACGACAAGATATTCTGGAAGCAGTGTCCCGCGCCGACGACGGCCATGGAGTCGTCATCCTGACCGACATGTTCGGCGGCACCCCCTCCAACCTAGCAATATCCGTCATGAGCAGTGGCCACACGGAGGTCATTGCTGGCATGAACCTGCCGATGCTGATCAAGCTTGCCGGCGTACGCGGTGAGAACAATATGGAAAAGGCTCTCGTCGAAGCCTCCGAGGCCGGACGGAAATACATCAACGTCGCGAGCCGCGTCCTCAGTGGCAAATAGTGAGCACATCGCGCCCATGACGGCACTCTCCCGAGAAATTCTGATCATCAACAAGCGCGGACTGCACGCGCGCGCTTCGGCCAAATTCGTTCAATTGGTCGAGAATTTCGATGCAGCGATTACCGTATCGAAAGACGGGATGACGGTCGGCGGGACTTCGATCATGGGCTTGATGATGCTGGCGGCGAGTCCCGGTTCAAGCGTCCTTGTTTCTGCCAGCGGCAACCAGGCAGCACAGGCGCTCGATGCGCTCGACGAGCTGATCCAGAACCGGTTCGGCGAGGAAATGTGAGTCTCTCGCGGCTCATATAAACATATAAAGACTTCTTTATATCATTATTGCCTTCGTCATGGAAGCCTGCTAAACGGCCACCATAGCCGCGCATGCCGCGTGGACACTATCTGGCGCATGCACTTGCGCCTTCGAATTTTGAGCCGCTTTTCAGCCTGGAGAACCCAATGAGCACTGAAAAAGATTATGTCGTCGCCGACATCGGCCTCGCGGATTTCGGCCGCAAGGAAATCACGATCGCAGAAACCGAGATGCCGGGCCTGATGTCCTGCCGCGCCGAATTCGGCGAAGCAAAGCCGCTCAAGGGCGCGCGCATCACCGGTTCGCTGCACATGACGATCCAGACGGCCGTTCTCATCGAAACGCTGGTCGCGCTCGGCGCCGAAGTCCGCTGGGCGTCGTGCAACATCTTCTCGACGCAGGATCATGCCGCAGCCGCAATCGCTGCCACCGGCGTTCCGGTTTTCGCCATCAAGGGCGAGTCGTTGGAAGATTACTGGGTTTACACCGACAAGATCTTCCAGTGGGCTGACGGCGGCCTTTCCAACATGATCCTCGATGATGGCGGCGACGCCACGATGTACATCCTGCTGGGTGCGCGTGCTGAAGCCGGCGAGAACGTGCTGTCAAACCCGCATTCTGAAGAGGAAGAAATCCTCTTCGCACAGATCAAGAAGCGTCTGGCCGCATCGCCGGGCTGGTTCACAAAGCAGCGCGACGCCATCAAGGGCGTGACGGAAGAAACCACGACAGGCGTCAACCGCCTCTACCAGCTCAGCCAGAAAGGCCTCCTGCCCTTCCCGGCGATCAACGTCAACGATTCCGTCACCAAGTCGAAGTTCGACAACAAGTACGGCTGCAAGGAATCTCTGGTCGACGGCATCCGCCGTGGCACGGACGTGATGATGGCCGGCAAGGTCGCCGTTGTCTGCGGATACGGTGACGTTGGCAAGGGCTCGGCCGCTTCGCTTCAGGGAGCTGGCGCCCGCGTTAAGGTGACGGAAGTCGACCCGATCTGCGCACTTCAGGCTGCCATGGACGGTTTTGAAGTCGTCACGCTTGAAGACGTCGTGTCTTCCGCAGACATCTTCATCACCACGACCGGCAACAAGGATGTCATCCGCATCGACCACATGCGTCAGATGAAGGACATGGCGATCGTCGGTAACATCGGCCATTTCGACAACGAAATCGAAGTTGCGGCGTTGCGTAACCTGAAGTGGACCAACATCAAGCCGCAGGTCGACCTGATCGAATTCCCGAAGGGCAACCGCATCATCCTTCTCTCCGAAGGTCGTCTGCTCAACCTTGGCAATGCTACAGGCCATCCGTCTTTTGTCATGTCGGCTTCGTTCACCAACCAGACGCTGGCGCAGATCGAGCTCTTCACCAAGCCCGGCCAGTACCAGAACCAGGTCTACATCCTGCCGAAGCACCTCGACGAGAAGGTTGCGCGCCTGCATCTCGACAAGCTGGGCGTGAAGCTGACGCAGCTTTCTGAAGAACAGGCGGCCTACATCGGCGTCACGCCGCAAGGTCCGTTCAAGGCTGACCACTACAGATATTAATCGCTAGATCAATATCCACAACATCTAGAGGGCGCCACATTGACAAATGCGGCGCCCTTATTTTTTGGCACACACCTTCCCGCCGATTCCCTTCCGAAGTATTGTTTTAACACTCGATTCGTGGCCACGGACGTGTCCGTTTGCTTCGAAAATGGGATGTCTTGTCGTGATGCGGCACATTAAAGGACGGAGACATACCGCGCATGTCGAAAATGATGCACAGCCTGGGCGAACAGGCAGAGGGCGGCACTCACGCTGACTCCTGCCCGCTCTACTCAGGTGAACGGAAACCCGTCGGCTCAAAGGCCACCGCCGAGAAGCCGGGGATGCTCGCTCGCGTGGCGCGGGTCTTTGCCGCCGGCACCGCAATGGCATCGATTGCGCCTCCGGTGTTCGCTCAGGTCGAAGCCGACGCTATCGCGTCCGCGCACCTTTTCACGTCATCGCAGGTTGTCGGCCTCTCCGTTGTTATCGGTGTGATCTCGGCCGCGTTACTTTCGACCCTTTGGGTCGTGCGCCAGCGCGGCAATCTTGAAAGCGAAAGCCGCGAGATCCGCTCGGCTCTCTCCGACGCGCAACAGCGCATTTCGCAATATCAGGCGCTGATTGCGGACAAGAATCGCCGGATCGTCATCTGGGATGGAAATGAGCGCCCTGAGCTGATCGGTCAGCTGCCGGCGGAAACCGGAGCGCCGCAGGATAGCGAGTTCCTTGCCTTCGGGCTGTGGCTGAAGCCGCGCTCTGCGTCCGAACTTGAGCGCGCAATCGACCGCCTGCGTGGGTCAGCTCATAGCTTCGACATGGTCGTTGAAACCCACCGCGAGGAAATCCTTGAAGCGCAGGGCAGGGTTTCCGGCGGCCGTGCATTCGTCCGCTTTGTGGCGCTGAACAATCTTCGAGCCGAGCTTGCCGAGCTTAAGATCGAGCGCGACAGACTGTTGTCCTCAATCTCGGCGTTTCAGAGCATGCTCGATGCAATCGATCTCCCAGCCTGGCAGCGTGATACCGAAGGTCGGCTGACCTGGGCCAACCACGCCTACGGCGAAGCTGTCGAGGCCACCACGCCGGAGCAAGCCATCGACGAGGGGCGGGAATTCCTGACGACAGTTGCCCGCGAACGCATCCGCGCCACGGCCACCACCGAGTCGCCTTTCCACGACAAGATTTCGACCGTAGTGCGCGGCAACCGCACCTTCTTTGACGTTGTCGATGTGAAAGTCCCAGGCGGCTCCGCCGGAATAGCCGTCGATGTTTCAGGCATCGAAGCTGTTCGCGCAGAGCTCGAGCGGACGCTGAAGAGCCACGCCGAGACACTCGATCATCTCGCGACGCCGGTCGCGATCTTCGATGGCGACCGGCGCCTGCAGTTCTACAATCAGGCCTTCGTTTCTCTCTGGAAACTCGATATCGCCTTCCTCGAAAGCCGGCCCGACAATGCTGAACTGTTGGAGCGCCTGCGCGCTGCCAAGAAGCTGCCCGATCAGCTGAACTGGAAATCCTGGAAGGAAACCGCACTTTCGGTCTATCGGGCGCTCGATACCCAGTCGGACCTCTGGCATTTGCCAAACGGCCAGACGCTGCGGGTCTTCGCAACAGCGCATCCGCAAGGCGGCGCCACGTGGGTGTTCGAGAACCTGACCGAGCAGGTCGACCTTGAGACACGCTACAATACGCTTCTCAAGGTTCAGGGCGAGACGATTGACCATCTGTCGGAGGGTGTTGCCGTCTTTGGCCCCGACGGGCGTATTCGCCTCTCGAATCCTGCATTTCGCGCACTCTGGGGAATCACTGAGGCCGAGGCGAAGCCCAGCACGCATATCCGCGCCCTTGGCGAGGCATGCTCTCAGTCCTATGACCGTGCGGACGGATGGAAGACCTTCGCCGAGTTGATCACGAGCTTCGACGACGAGCGACGTTCCAGCCAGGGAACGCTCGAGCTGTTCTCAGGTCTCGTGCTCGACTATGCCGTCATTCCGTTGCCGAATGCACAGACGATGCTGACCTTCGTCAACATGACGGATAGCGTCCGTGCTGAGCGCGCCTTGACGGAAAAGAACGAAGCGCTGCGCAAGGCGGACGAGCTCAAGAATGACTTCGTCCAGCATGTTTCATATGAGCTGCGCTCGCCGCTGACCAACATCATCGGCTTTACCGATCTGCTGCGCACGCCGGGACTCGGACCGCTGAACGACCGGCAGGCGGAATACATCGATCACATCTCGACCTCCTCTTCGGTACTGCTGACGCTGGTCAACGATATCCTCGATCTTGCCACGGTCGACGCCGGCATCATGCGGCTCAATTACTCGCCGATCGATCTTGGCGACTTGCTCGACGACGTATCGATGCAGATTGCAGACAGGCTACAGGAAAGCGGCGTGACGCTGGAGATTACCGCGCCGGCGCATCTGGGCTCGATTGTTGCCGACCCGCAAAGACTGAAACAGATACTGGTGAAGTTGCTTTCCAACGCAGCCAACTTTTCACCGGAAGGCTCGTCAGTCTCGCTCGAATGCCGGCGCGAAGGGACGGATTTCGTCTTCTCCGTCAGCGATCGCGGCCCGGGTATTTCGCAGGACATGATCGCCAACGTGTTCGACCGATTCGCCACCGGTGCAAAGAGTGGGAAGAGGGGCGGCGCCGGACTCGGGCTCTCGATCGTCGACAGCTTCGTCAGTCTTCACCACGGGACGGTCACCATTGACAGTCAGCCAGGCAAGGGCACGATCGTGACCTGCCGGATTCCTTCGGTCGATCTCCCGACGTCCGTCGCAGCCGAATGATGACGGGCACTCCTGTCATTTCTCTCTTCCTGAAGGACGAGGCGGAAACAATCCGCTTTGGTGAAGATCTGGCGCTGGCGCTGAAGCGAGGCGACTGCCTTGCCCTGTCGGGCGACCTCGGTGCCGGGAAATCGTCACTTGCCCGCGCATTCCTGCGCGCGATGGCGGATGACGACGAGCTCGAGGTGCCAAGTCCCACCTTCACCCTGGTGCAAGCCTATGACCTGCGCATACCGGTCGCGCATTTCGACCTTTACCGTCTCGGCGATCCGGCCGAACTGACCGAACTCGGCTTCGACGAAGCGCTCGAGGACGGCATCTGCCTCGTGGAATGGCCCGAGGTGGCCCTCGACGAACTGCCGGCAGACCGGATCGCCCTCAAGTTGGAGCAAGAGGACGCGGGTCGACGTGTGACCATTGCGGCGCCGGAAAAACAGGCGGCCCGAATCCGCCGCGTCCTTGCCATTCGGGCTTTTCTTGACGATGCAGGGTATCCCCGGGCGAAACGTCGTTTCCTGACAGGAGATGCATCTCTTCGCGCCTACGAGGCCGTCTATGCCGATGACGAGAAACGACGGATCCTGATGGATTGGCCGCCGCTGCCGGAAGGGCCGCCGGTCCTGGACGGCAAGCCATATCCGAAGGTCGCGCATATCGCGGAGAATGCCTATCCCTTCGTCGCCATTGCGAATGTGCTCCGACAGGAGGGCTTTGCTGCCCCTGAGGTCTACCAGGTCGACTACGACCGAGGCATTATGCTTCTGGAGGACCTTGGCACCGACGGCGTTCTGGACGCGCAAGGTCAGGCCATCGCCGAGCGTTACCGGGCGAGCGTCGCTTGCTTGGCGCATCTCCACAAGCACGCGATCCCGCAGGACATCCGCGTCACGGATAGCCATGTCCATCACATCCCGGATTTCGACCGGACGGCAATGAAGATGGAAGTGCGCCTCGTTCTAGACTGGCATCTGCCCTGGAAGCGTGGGGGCGTCGCTGCCAGCGATGCCGAGCGCAACGAATACCTCGCCATTTGGGACAGCCTGATCGACGAAATGGAGGCCTCCGAGAAGAACCTTCTCCTTCGCGATTTCCACTCGCCGAACATCATTTGGCGCCAGAGCGAGACCGGTATCGCGCGCGTCGGATTGATCGATTTCCAGGATGCGATGATCGGTCCTACGGCCTATGATCTGGCTTCGATCGTACAGGATGCGCGCGTCACAATCGCCCCCGAACTATTTCAGCAACTGATGGACGACTATCTGTCGCTGCGCAGAGCGGAACGCGACTTCGATGAGGCGCGCTTCCTGAAGAGTTGGGCGATCATGTCGGCACAGCGCAATTGCAAGCTTTCCGGCCTCTGGGTTCGCCTGCTGCAACGAGACGGAAAGCCCGGCTACATGAAGCATATGCCCCGCACGCTGTCCTATCTTTCCGTGGCGCTGCAACACGAAACGCTTGCCCCCTTGCGCGACTGGTGCGTAAGGGCTGGAATAGTGACAAGCGAATCATAATTTTTCGGATCAGATGAGCATCAAGCAAGCCATGATACTCGCTGCGGGTCTTGGAACCCGCATGCGGCCGATCACCGACACCATCCCGAAACCGCTCGTGACGATCGGCGGCAAGGCGATGATCGATTACGCGCTGGATTCACTTGTAGAAGCCGGTGTGGAAAGGGTGGTGGTGAATGTTCATCACCACGCCGACCAGATGCTCGCCCATTTGGCTTCATACAAAGAGCTCGAGATTATTATCTCCGACGAACGCGAAAAGCTGATGAACAACGGCGGTGGCCTTGCAAAGGGTCTGAAGCTTCTTGCTCCCGGCAAGGTTTTTGTCACGAATGCCGACCTTTTCTGGATCGGAGAACGTCCAGGTGTTCCGACCAACCTGACACGCTTAGCCGGATTCTTCCGACCGGAAAGGATGGATATGGCCATGCTCTGTGTGAAATTGGAAGATACTACCGGGCACAACGGCAAGAACGATTTCAATATGGCAAAGGATTTCAGGTTGACGCGCTTTGCCGATTCCGGGCCGAGCCCCGTCGTCTACGCCGGCGCCATTGCCATGGACACGTCGTTCCTGGATGACGCTCCGGCCGATCCGTTCAACCTCAATCTCTATTTCGACAAGGCAATCGCCCGCGGGCGGTTGTACGGCACGGTGCTCGAAGGACACTGGCTTACAATCGGCACGCCCGAGGCTATCGGTGAAGCTGAGGAAACGATCCGGCGCTACCGGACGTTTGCATGACGGATGGCCGAGCAGCACTGGCCGAGGGTCTGGACCATCCCCGCAGGGCTTCCCTTCCTGAAGACCCTTGCCGAAAGCCTCTGTGCCGGCAGGCTGACACCGCATTTCCGGTATGACCCCGGCGATCCCCTATCGCTTTCAAAAGTCACGATCTATCTGCCGACAAGGCGTGCCGCACGCGTGCTCCGCTCCGAATTCGTCGACCTTCTTGGTGGGCGATCAGCAATCTTGCCGGTCATCCGCCCGCTTGGTGAAACCGACGACGACAGCGGGTATTTCGACGAAGCCCTGCCAGCGACATTGGATCTTGCGCAGCCGCTCTCAAACACCGCCCGCCTGTTGGAACTCGCGCGCCTTATCCTTGCCTGGCGAAACAGGCTGCCGGAGATCGTGCGCAGCATCCACTCCGATTCGCCGCTCGTCGCACCCGCAAGCCCCGCCGACGCCATTTGGCTTGCCCGCAACCTCGCGGAATTGATCGACGCCATCGAGACTGAGGATCGAGACTGGAGCGAACTGTCCCGCCTGAACGCGAAAGACTATGCGCTCTGGTGGCAGCTGACGGCCGAATTCCTGCAGATCGCCAGCGCCTTCTGGCCGGAGCGACTGAATGAGCTTGGCAAATCGTCGCCAGCAAGGCACCGCAACGCCATCCTTCGTGCCGAAGCAAATCGTCTCGCGACAGTCCCACCGATGGGACCCATCATCATTGCAGGATCGACGGGCTCGGTGCCGGCGACAGCCGACCTGATCGCGGCAGTCGCCAACCTTCGGGAAGGCGTCATCATTCTGCCGGGCCTCGACCTCGGCATGCCGGATGAGCATTGGCGAATGGTAGCGCCGGGCGATCGGAAAGATCAGCCTGCAGATCCGGCGAGCCGCAGCCACTCGCAATACGGCCTCGCTCAGCTGCTGAGGCGACTGAACCTCACCCGCGAGGACGTCGTGCCGCTGGCAGAGCCAGCCGAGGGGTTGCAGCAGCGCAGCCAAATCCTCTCGCATGCGCAGTCGCCAGCCGAAGCCACCAGCGATTGGGGCGCGTGGAAGGCAAGGCTATCCGATGTGGCCATTTCATCGGCATTCGCAGATGTGTCGCTGATCGAGGCGGGCAATGAGCGAGAGGAAGCCACGGCCATCGCAATCGCCCTGCGCTTGGCTCTTGAGCGGCCCGGCAAGGACGGTGAGAGCCGGGCGGCGCTGATAACGCCTGATCGAAATCTAGCGCGCCGCGTGACCACGGAATTATCGCGTTTCGGCATCGTCGCTGATGACTCCGCAGGCACGCCGCTTTCCGCGACGCCACAGGGAACATTGCTGCAACTGCTGCTCGAAGCAACGCTTCGCCCGGGTGATCCCGTCGCGATCGTCGGCTTGCTCAAGCATCCCCTGGCGCGCTTCGGCCTGGAGCGCAGCGTGCTTGTCGCGGCAGTCGCGGCACTCGAGCTGCTGGCGCTGCGGGGTGGCGTCGCCGACGTCGACATCGCCGCGCTAGAACCGCTCCTTGAACAACAATTGTCGGAGCAGGCCCTGGATCGTCACGCGCCGCAATGGCGCAAGGCGCTCCCCGCCGATGCAGTCGATCGCGCGCGGGATCTTGCCCGCCGCGTTGCCGGAGCCACTGAACCGCTTGCATCCGTGCTTGTCCGAAACCTATCCGAGGAGCGAGGACTGACGACCAGCTTAGCACTTTCCGACTGGGCCAGGCGCACGGGGCACGCACTGGAGGCAGTGGCAGGCGACGAGCGTGGTGACCTTGCCGGGCTCTGGTCGGGGGAGGCAGGCGACACTCTGGCGTCAATGCTCGGCGAAGTCATCGAAACCGAAGGACAGATCGATGCCGACGGTCCACAGTGGATCGATATCATCGCAGCGCTGTTGGCCGGCCAGGCGGCAAAACCACGGGCGCTCAGCCATCCAAGACTGTTCATCTTCGGCACGTTGGAAGCGCGCCTCCAGAGCGTAGACACTCTCGTCTTGGGAGGGCTGAACGAAGGATCATGGCCGGGGCAAACATCCAACAACCCTTTCGTTTCTCGCACAATGAAGACGGAGATTGGGCTGGAGCCACCGGAGCGGCGAATCGGCCAGCTGGCTCACGATTTCGAAATGGCCAACGGCACGCGTCACCTCATCTATTCGCGGGCACTCCGGCAAGGTTCGACACCGACCGTTGCATCACGCTGGCTGCAGCGGCTGCTCGCGTTCTGCGGGAAGGAGTTCGAGGCCGAACTCAAGGGCCGCGGCGACAACTTTGTGCATTGGGCAAACCTGATCGACCAAGGTGACCGCCAGGCGCCTGCGCAGCGTCCAAGTCCAACGCCGCCGCTGGAAATGCAGCCGAAGTCGTACTCGTTCAGCGAGGTTGGACGTCTGCGTCGCGACCCTTATGCGATCTATGCGCGGCGCGTTCTCCGCCTCGATCCGGTGGCTCCCTTCAACCGAGACCCCGGCGCCGCAGAGCGGGGAACGCTCTATCACAAGATTATCGACCGCTTCGTGCGTGAAGGCCACATTGCCGGAACACAGGCGGCGGAAGCGGCGATGGAGGTCATTCTGACCGAGCTCTTCGATATGGAGCAACTTCCGGCGCACGTCGATGCCGTCTGGCGTCCGCGCTTTCGGGAGGTTGCCCGTTCGTTTCTCGAGTGGGAGGCGCAACGACAGCCGGGCATTCGAAGAACGCTGACAGAGGTGCGCGGCGGTGTCGAGCTAGAGCCCATCAATGTCCGGCTGAGCGGTGTTGCCGACCGGATCGACATCACGGGAACGGGTATCGCCGACATCATCGACTACAAGACCGGACACAATCCTTCTCCGGCTCAGGCGCGCACCCTCCTCGATCCCCAACTGGCGCTGGAGGCGGCCGCGCTCCACGCGGGCGCTTTCCAGGAGGCGGGCAGTCTCGTTCCGCAGGATCTCCTCTATGTACGTCTGCGGCCGGGAGATCGCTTCAAGGTCGACACCGTCAACGACGAGACATCGACCAGAAACGACAAGGCGAAGTCAGCCATGGACCTGGCCGCGGACTCGATCGATCAACTGGTAAAGTTTGTCTCTCTTCTGCAATCAGGCGAGAAGGGCTTCACCTCGCGGCTTGTGCCGGCACAGCAGTTTGACTTCGGCGGCGACTACGATCATCTAGCGCGCGTTTCCGAATGGTCTGCCGCAGAGAGCGATGAGGCAATCGGCGATGAATGACGAAGCAACACTGCCCGAGGGCGACGATCCCCTCGCCTGGACGAGTTGGACGACCATACAGCAATCGATCGCATCCGATCCGCAACGCTCGGCCTGGGTTTCGGCCAACGCCGGCTCCGGAAAGACGCACGTTCTGACGCAGCGCGTCATTCGGCTGCTGCTGGCCGGGGCTCGCCCGTCAGCAATCCTCTGCCTGACTTATACGAAAGCGGCAGCCTCTGAGATGTCGAATCGCGTGTTCGAGCGGCTGGCCGAGTGGGCCGTCCTGCCCGACGCGGAATTGGAAGAGCGCATCGCGCGAATCGAAGGCAGGGCGCCGGATGCGTCAAAACTTGCGAAAGCGAGACGGCTCTTTGCGAAGGCGCTCGAGACCCCGGGTGGACTGAAGATCCAGACGATCCACGCCTTCTGCGAAGCACTCCTGCACCAGTTTCCGCTGGAAGCGAACGTCGCGGGGCATTTCTCCGTGCTCGACGATCGCGCCGCCGCGACGCTTCTGGCGGATGCACGGCAGTCCCTCCTCACGGCGACGACGCCAGAGGATGATCCGACGCTCGCAGAGGCTTTTGGCTACGTACTCAATCTTGGCGATGAGGCGGGTCTGGAAAATCTTTTGGAAGAAATCATCGCCAATCGCAATGCAATTCGAGCCTTTACGCAAGATTCGGAACGCAAGGGTGGCCTTGATGCCGTGTTGCGGAAGAAACTTCGCCTCTCCGTCAATGACACCACAATTGGAATCACCGCGGAGTATTGGCCGCTCCCTGGTCTGCGTGGCAGTGCACTCGACCGATATTTAGACGTCGCTGACCAGAAGGGTGGCGCCAAGGCACATGATATTGCAGCCGGGTTACGGTCGGCTGCACGCGAACGCGACCATGCGCGCCGTGCGTCGCTGCTCGAGAAGATCTTCCTTACTGTGAAGGGGGATCCAAAGGCCGACTCACAGTTCTTTGTGAAGGCGATGCTAAGCGAAACACCCGAACTCCCAGACGCAGTAGCAACAGCACGAGCGCATGTTGCGTTATGCCGAGATCGGCTGAAGACGGCGCGCATGTACGAGGCCACCCGCGCCGCACTGATGCTCGCCGACCGCCTCAACAAGGACTACGACGACCTCAAGAAGCAACGTAGCCAACTCGACTTCGAGGACCTGATAACGCGAACTGCCGAACTCTTGAACAAGAGCGACGTTGGCCCGTGGATCCACTACAAACTCGATCAGGGCATCGACCATATTCTCGTCGACGAGGCGCAGGATACGAGCCCGATCCAGTGGAGTGTCATCCAGTCGCTGGCTGGGGATTTCTTTTCGGGCGAAAGCGCCCGCAATGCGGTGCGGACCCTTTTTGCCGTTGGAGACGAAAAGCAATCCATCTATTCGTTCCAGGGCGCCCGTCCCGAACGCTTTTCGGAAGAAAGCCAGCGGACGCGCCGGCGCGTCGCCCAGAGCGGGCTTGCCTTCTCGACTGTGCGGTTACCACTCTCGTTCCGATCGACCTCGGATGTCCTAGCGGCCGTCGACCATATCTTCACGCCCGCCGAGAATGCCCGTGGACTGAGCGCGACAGGCGAGCCCGTGGTTCACCGTTCCAATCGCATTGGGCATCCCGGAGCCGTTGATCTCTGGGAGATGGTGGCGCCCGAGGCAATAATAAAGGACGAAGACTGGACCGCACCTTTTGACGCCACGCCGGAGAGTGCGCCCGCGTCCATTCTCGCGCGTCGCATTGCCCACACGATCGGCGATCTGGTCGGCAAGGAAACGATCGTGGAGAAGGGTAAGGAGCGCCTGATCGAAGCCGGCGATATCCTCGTGCTTGTGCGCAAGCGCGACGCCTTCGTTAACGCTCTGACGCGCGCCCTGAAGCGACGCGGCGACATAGCGGTTGCCGGCGCCGACCGCCTGCGCCTGACGAGCCACATCGCAGTGCAGGACCTGGTGGCGCTCGGCCGCTTTCTGCTGTTGCCCGAGGATGACCTCTCCTTGGCTGCGCTCATGAAGAGCCCACTACTCGATCTGAGTGAAGACGACGTGTTCGCAGTTGCCGCCCTTCGTACGGAGGGCGAGAGTGCCTGGGCTCACCTGCAGAAGTTCGCCGCAGACGGCAATGTGCGCTTCGAAACGGCCGTCTCACGCCTCAAGCTCTTCCTGGACGAATCCAAGACGCTGTCGGTTCACGACTTCTATGCCCGCGTTCTGGGGTGCCATGGCGGCCGACGACAGTTCCTTGGCCGGCTCGGAACCGAGGTCAGCGATATCCTCGACGAATTCCTGACTTTCGCGCTCGACCATGAAAGCTCGGGCCTGCCTGGATTGCAGTCGTTCATTTCGACGCTTGAGATCGAAGCACCGGAGGTAAAACGCGAGCAGGACAAGGGACGCAACGAAGTCCGGATCATGACCGTCCACGCGTCAAAGGGTCTGGAGGCGCCGATCGTGTTCCTGGTCGACGGCGGGTCCAAGGCCTTCACGCATTCGCATATGCCGAAGCTTCGGCTGCTTGAGCAGGAGCCCGGCGAACCAAACATGCCCGCATGGGTTCCGCTCGGCGATCTCAGCAACTCCCTCACCCAGGCCGATGCGACGCGCATCCAGTTGCTGGCGGAACAGGAGTATCGGCGGTTACTCTATGTCGGGATGACCCGGGCCGCCGACCGGCTAACCGTTTGCGGCTACAGGGGCATCCGGCCGAACACCGACACCTGGCATGCGATGATTTCCGCTGCGATGACGGACAGCCATCCGCATGTGTCGGCTGCGACATTTTCCGGGCCGGACGGTACCTGGACTGGGATCAAATGGCGGGTTCCACGGATCGAGCACAGTTTTGAGCGTCTTGGACGCAAGGAACAGACTTCCAGGCAAGAGTCCATCCCACCCAGCCTCGGCAGGGCGCTGCCGCCGCGCAAGCAGCTACCTCGCCCGCTTAGCCCATCCGGTGTCGGAACGATCGTTGATGACGGCGCAGATGACCTCCTTGTCGCCTCTCCGCTTTTCGCCGAAAGGGACAAGGCGGATCGCTCGCTGCAAAAGGGTCGGCTTCTCCACCGCATGCTGCAGACGCTGCCGGATGTTGCGCGCGGCGCACAGGCCGATGCGGCCGTGCGCTATGCCAAGCGTGCCGCGTCGTTCTGGCCAGAAGCGGAGCGGCAGCAACTCATCGATTCGGTATTGAGACTACTGCGAGACCCGAGCCTTGTATCCCTGTTCTCAACCCATGCACAGGCGGAAGTCTCCGTCATGGGCACGCTGACGATCGGCGGAGTCGACCACGCCGTTTCGGGCCGTGTCGATAGAATGGCAGTCTTCGACGATCGCGTTGTTGTACTCGACTATAAGACCAATCGTGTCCCGCCGCAGACGGCAGAGGGCATCCCTTTTGCCCACAAGGCGCAGCTAGCCATCTATCGTGAAATCCTGACGCCGCTCTACCCCGGCAAGCGTGTCGATTGCGTCCTCGTCTACACGGAAAGCGGCTTCGTTCACACGCTGACGCCGGACGCATTGGCGTCGGCGCTTGCGCAACTCGAGACAAAGTGAAATACCGGGCATTGAAATTCCCGCACCGCACGCTCACATGTGTTTCAACAGGAATCCGTAAAGGAGCAGCCTATGGCTACCGTAAAAGTCGATATCAACAACTTCCAGTCGGAAGTTCTGGAATCCGCAGAACCCGTCGTCGTCGATTTCTGGGCTGAATGGTGCGGCCCGTGCAAGATGATCGCCCCCAGCCTCGAAGAACTCGCCGTCGAGTTTCAGGGCAAGGTGAAAGTCGCCAAGCTCAATATCGATGAGAACCCGGAACTTGCCGCCCAGTTTGGCGTCCGTTCCATCCCGACACTTGCCATATTTAAGGCCGGCGAAGTTGCTGACATCAAGGTTGGCGCTGCCCCGAAGACCGCTCTTTCGAGCTGGATCTCAAGCGCCGCTTAATTTACCCATAAGCAGATACGAAGAAGCCCGGCATTGACCGTAATGCAGTTCACTTAGGTTTGCTTACGGCTCTTATCGGGTATCTGGCAGGCAGTTTTTTGACGACACGGGGGCATGATCGCCCCCGTTTTTCTGTCAGCAGCAAGTCTGCCAATCTGTTTCTCAATCTGGTGAGGTGGGCGGGGATTTTGCCGGGTGCTTCGATCGCCATCCATCCCCATTCGTGACGCAGGTAATGCAGGGCTGTGATAAAGCTTAGTCGGGTTGGCTCGACTTGGGCTTCGGTCGCGACCTCTGCCATTTCGAGCCGCACCAGATTGTAGGCCAGCAACGCGCCCCAGACCTCCTGATAGACAGTCTCCGGCGTGCCGCTTCGCAGGGTCAGTTCGCTACCGAGAAGCTCCTGCTTGAGTTCGCGATAACTTGTCTCGATGCGCCATCGCTCTTCATACTGATGGACGATTTCGCTTGCCGGATAAGTTTGTCTGTCCATCAGCGATGTCAACAATATGCGCTTTTTGCCATGGCTGGTGGTCGTCTCGATGGCCCCCTGACCTCCCAGAAGGCCGGCAAGTCCGGTTCTGCCTGCCGCGCCTGGGGCGAGACCTTCATGCGCACCCGATAATCGGTGGGGTGCGGATCCAGTCGTTCCCATGTGCTGTTGGCTTTGGCCGGAATCAGCCAGTGACGCTCATGTCCCTTCGTCTGCAATTGCAAGAGAAGGCTGGCACTGAAGAAGCCCTTGTCGAAGACCGTCAGCGAATGGTCCGGAACCCGGTCGAGCAGGCTTTTGGCATAGAGCATCTCGTTTGTGCCATAGGCTCCGAACACCGCATCACGCACCAGATGCGTCGCCAGCGCCGTCAGCGTCAGCAGCCGCAATTGCGGATAGCTTGCGACAACGCCAGACGCGTAGGCCTGCGCTCCAAAATGCGCCCGGTTCTCCGGGCTGTCGGACGTCCGCAGCGTGCTGCCGTCCACGGCATAACGACAAAGACCCCGCCAGGCACGCCCGGATTGGTGGCGTTCATCCCAGCATGATGCACTCATTGCAAACAACTGCGCCAACGGTGCCTGACCCAAGCGCTGCCGTGCCTGTGTCAACGCGCTCTTGGCAATATCCGCGTTGACCTCATCGGGCAAAACCAGATCAAGATGGGCCACCACCTCCGGGATCGACTGATGACGATAAAGGGCCAACGCAATCACCAGCCAGACGACCTGCTCGGCTGGCAGCTTGCGCTTGCGGATGCTCGCCTTGCCTGTCGTGGCGAGAGCCTGAGCGATCCAGTCCGGGTCGATCGCCTGCGAAAGAGCCGATAATTCGGCCGAATGTCCAAGGGTGCGTGACATCACAAACAAAAACAGGATGGGAAAACGAATCCCCATCCTGAACCATCAAACTTGCCCGCAGCTCACTAAGTGAACTGCATTACGGCATTGACCGGGCTTTTTTCATTTCGGGGGCGTGCCATTGTCGGCAAGCACATCGCCGACGAGATAGAGAGAGCCACCTACCAGGATGCGCGGCGGATGGGCCTGTTCAAAAGCACCCTCCTTGATTGCCTCCAACGCTTCGCTGACAGTCGACATCGGTTCTGCGACGAGGCCCGCATCATAGGCAGCGTTTGCCAGGATGACTGGGTCGATCATCGCGTCGCTGCCGCGAATCGGTACGCAATAGACCTTCTCTGCCAATCCCTTGAAAGCCTTGAAGTAGCCAACCGGATCCTTGGTGTTGATCATGCCTATAATCAGGAAGAGTGGCCGCGGCTGCTTTTCTTCGAAATTCGCCATGGCTTCGGCGATGACTTCGCCGGCACCGGGGTTATGGCCGCCATCGACCCAGATTTCCGCCTTGGCCGGCGCATTGGCCATTAGATGCCCGTCGTTCAGACGCTGAAGGCGGCCCGGCCACTCGACTGACAGCAGCGCCTTTTCCATCATCGTATCGGTCACCGTGAAGCCCGCAGCCTTGACGGCACGGATCGCCGCTGCGGCATTGGCATATTGGTGGCGGCCCGGAAGCCGCGGTAACGGCAGGTCGGCGAGACCGAACTCGTCCTGATAGACGAGGCGCCCATATTCCTCGTGCGCCATATAATCCTGACCGAACACGGCCGTCGGGCAGTTCAGCCGTTCAGCGGTCGACATTAGAACGTCGAGCGCAGCATCATATTCCTGCTTGCCGATGACAACGGGGTGCCCGCGCTTCATGATGCCGGCCTTTTCGGCCGCGATCAGTTCGACCCGATCCCCGAGATAGGGCTGGTGGTCCAAAGAGATCGGCATGATGACCGAGACGGCGGGATCGGAAATGACGTTCGTCGCATCGAAACGTCCGCCGAGGCCAACCTCGATGATAGCGGCATCGGCGGGATGCTCTGAAAACAGAATGAAGGTGACAGCCGTCAGGATCTCGAAAACAGTGATCTTCTGCCCGTCATTGGCGGCCGCGACGCGACGCACCGCCTCGGCGAAAACGGCATCATCCACCAGCTGCCCGCGGCCGCCCTTGACGCCGATTCGGTAGCGTTCATGCCAATTTACGAGATGCGGAGAGGTATGGACATGAGCGCTGTAACCGCCAGCCTCCAGCAAGGCCCGGCAAAAGGCTGTCACAGAGCCCTTGCCGTTTGTGCCCGCCACATGAATGACGGGCGGCAGCTTCTTCTGCGGATCGCCGAGGATGGAAAGGAGCCGGGTGATGCGATCCAGGGACAGATCGAAGCCCTTGGGATGCAATCCCATGAGCTTGTCGATTTCCTGCGCTGCTTCACTCACTGCGGCCTGGCCCCTGGGTATCATCGCTCAACCCGCCTGTGACGGTTTCTGTCAGGCGCTAGCGGCTATCGCAAGCGTCCCGCTGTTTTCCTTGGAGAGGTACGCCGCAGGCTTCTTCGTCAGGATTTTCAGGACACGTGCCAGCGTATCCGGAATATCGTGGCGTTTGACCACCATATCGACCATACCGTGCTCCAGCAGGTATTCCGACGTCTGGAAGCCTTCCGGCAGCTTTTCGCGGATCGTCTGCTCGATGACGCGCTTGCCGGCAAAGCAGATTTCCGCGCCGGGCTCGGCCAGATGCAGGTCGCCGAGCATCGCGTAGGATGCCGTGACACCGCCAGTGGTCGGGTTTGTCAGCACAACGATGTAAGGCTGCCCCGCCTCCTTCAGCATGTCGACGGCAACGGTCGTGCGCGGCAGCTGCATGAGCGACAGGATGCCTTCCTGCATGCGAGCGCCACCCGAAGCCGGGAACATGACCAGCGGGCACTTCTCGGCGATGGCGCGCTCGAATGCCTTGACAATCGCCTCGCCGGCGGCAATGCCGAGCGAACCGCCCATGAAGTTGAACTCATGTACGACAGCGACGAGCTTCAGACCGCGAACCTTGCCGACACCGGCCACGATCGTGTCTTCCTGGTCGGTCTTGATGCGGCTGTCGCGAAGGCGATCCGTATACTTCTTGGAATCGCGAAACCTCAACGGGTCCTGCGCGACCTTCGGCTGTACGAGCGCTTCATAAGCGCCGTCATCGAAAAGATCGGCAAGTCGTGCCTTCGCGGGCATCTTCATGTGATAGCCCGAGGCCGGGATGACCCACTTGTTGTCTTCCAGATCCTTATGGAAGACCATCTCGCCCGTTTCCGGGCACTTGATCCAGAGGTTCTCCGGCACTTCGCGGCGGCCCAGCATGGAATTGATGCGGGGGCGGACGTAGTTGGTGATCCAGTTCAAGTCGAAAACTCCTGATTGACTGTTGTCAATGTGGGGAAACTATTCGGCAGCAACAAGGCGCGCCGAACGTGTGCCCGTTGACAGTCCACGAACGAGCGTGGCGACGGCCTGAACGGTATCGGCGGTTGCCTTCCCGTCCTTGGTGAGGCTCGTTGCCACCTGATTGACGATTGCAGTACCGACAACAACACCATCGGCCGAGCGGCCGATGACCTTTGCGTGGTCGGCGGTCTTGACCCCGAAACCGACGCAGACGGGCAGCTTGGTGTGCTCCTTGATGCGCTTGACGGCACCCGACACGAGAGAGGGGTCGGGCAGGGCCGAGCCGGTGATGCCATTCATCGAGACGTAATAGACGAAGCCGGAGGTGTTCCGCAGAACGGTCGGCAGACGCTTTTCGTCGGTCGTCGGGGTCGCCAGACGAATGAAATTGATCCCCTTCTTGAGGGCTGGGATGCAAAGTTCGTCATCCATTTCCGGCGGAAGGTCGACCACAATGAGCCCGTCGATGCCGGCCGCCAGCGCGTCGTCCAGGAACTTGTCCACGCCGTAGATGTAGATCGGGTTGTAGTACCCCATCATCACGATCGGCGTGGCGTCGTCGGTCTTACGGAAATCGGCGGCAAGCTGCAGCGTCTTCTTCAGCGTCTGGCCGCCCTTGAGAGCACGCTGGCCTGCCATCTGGATCGCTGGACCGTCGGCCATCGGATCGGAGAACGGCATGCCGAGTTCGATAACGTCGGAACCGGCCTCCGGCAGAGCCTTCATGATGCCGAGCGAGGTTTCGTAGTCCGGATCACCGCCCATGAAATAGGTGACGAGTGCCGGTCGGCCTTCCGCCTTCAGATCGGCGAAGCGTTTATCCATACGTGCGGTCATGACTTACTCACCCATTCCCAGAATCTTGCCGACAGTGAAGATGTCCTTGTCGCCGCGGCCGGAGAGGTTCATCAGGATGATCTCGTCCTTGCCCATCTTCGGGGCCCGCTTGATGACTTCGGCCAGAGCGTGCGACGGCTCCAGCGCCGGAATGATGCCTTCAAGGCGGGTGAGCGTCTGGAAGGCTTCGAGTGCCTCATGGTCCATGATCGGCACGTATTCGACGCGGCCGATGTCGTTCAGGTAGGAATGCTCGGGGCCGATGCCGGGATAGTCGAGACCCGCGGAAATCGAATGGCCCTCCTTGATCTGGCCGTCGCCATCCTGCAACAGGTAAGTGCGATTGCCATGCAGGACACCAGGCGAGCCTGCCGTGATCGAGGCGCAGTGCTCGTCGCCATTGAGGCCCTTGCCGCCGGCTTCGACCCCGACGATCTCGACGCCCGCGTCATCGAGGAACGGATGGAAAATGCCGATCGCGTTTGAACCGCCGCCGACGGCAGCGATGATGAGATCCGGCAGGCGCCCTTCGGCTTCCAAGATTTGCTCACGGGCTTCGGTGCCGATGACGGCCTGGAAGTCGCGGACCATTTCCGGGTAGGGATGCGGGCCGGCGGCCGTGCCGATCAAGTAGTAAGTGTCGTCGACGTTCGTGACCCAGTCGCGTAGCGCCTCGTTCATGGCGTCCTTGAGCGTGCCGTGGCCGGCAGTCACGGGCTTCACTTCGGCACCGAGCAGCTTCATGCGGAACACGTTCGGCGCCTGGCGCTCGACATCGGTTGCGCCCATGTAAACGACGCAGGGAAGACCGAAACGGGCAGCGACCGTCGCAGATGCAACGCCATGCTGGCCGGCACCGGTTTCAGCGATGATCCGGGTCTTGCCCATGCGCTTGGCAAGCAGGATCTGGCCGATGCAATTGTTGATCTTGTGCGAACCGGTATGGTTCAGCTCCTCGCGCTTGAAGTAGATCTTCGCGCCACCGAGCTCAGCCGTCAGGCGCTCGGCGAAATAGAGCGGGCTCGGGCGGCCGATATAGTGAGCGCCGAGATGCTTCAGTTCAGCCTGAAATTCCGGATCATTCTTCGCCTTGTTCCACTCGTCCTGTAGGTCGAGGATCAAAGGCATCAGCGTCTCGGCGACGAAACGGCCGCCGTAGATACCGAAACGGCCGTCTTCATCAGGGCCGGAGCGGAAGGAATTCGGTTTTGGCGTCTGGTTCACTCTCAACTCCCTGAGGCCGTTTCGGGTTGATTGGCCCTCTCGACCGCATCGAAAAACTCATCGATCATTGCGACGTTCTTGACGCCGGGTGCGCTTTCGACACCGGAGGACGCATCGATCCCCGGCGCCTTCGTAATGGCAAGCGCCTCGGCAATGTTACCTTTGTTCAAGCCACCGGAAAGCATGTAATCCACATTGTCGTCAAGCCAAGTGAGCAGGCTCCAATCGAAGGAAACGCCGTTGCCACCGGGCAAATCCGATCCTTTCGGCGGCCTCGCATCGAAGAGGAAGCGATCGGCGACGCCGATATAGGCCTCGACCGGCTTCAGATCATCGGCCGTCCGCACAGAAAACGCCTTCATCACAGGTAGCCCGTAGACCGCCTTTATGGTCAAAACGCGCTCCGGGCTTTCGTCGCCATGCAACTGCAAGATATCGGGCTTCAACAGCGCCACGATCTCATCGAGATCGTCGTTGGTCGGGTTGACGACGACGGCAACGATCTTTGCCTTGCCGCGGGCCGGCTCCGCAAGCTTGCCGGCAATGTCGGGCTCGACGTAGCGAGGGCTCTTCTCAAAGAAGATGAAGCCGATATGCGTGGCACCCCGCGCCAGGGCGCGATCGATTGTTTCAGCCGTCTTCAGCCCGCAGATTTTGATATCCGGTTTCATGGCAGCGAAGTGACACGAAATGCGCTTGGAGTCGAGGCAAATCGCGACAAAAGCCGAATTTTGCGCGGCTTCGATCACTCGAAATCGATGGCGTGCAGCTGGCTGCCGTGGCGCTTCAACCAGGCCTTCGCCTCTTCCATGTGAGGGCAGAGCTTCTTGCAGAGCGCCCAGAAGCGTGGTCCGTGGTTCATCTCCTTGAGATGCGCGACTTCATGTGCCGCAAGATAGTCGACGACGGACGGTGGCGCCATCACGATGCGCCAAGAAAAGCTCAGGTTTCCCTCAGACGAGCAGGAACCCCATCGACTGCGGGTATCCTTCATGGCGATCGACCTGATCGGTGCACTGATCGAGCGAGCATGCAGTGTTGCCACTTTCTCGAGATCGGCTCGCGCTTCCTTCTTCAGGAACGTGGCAATCCGGCGTCCGAGATGCTCAGGCATGCCGCTGACCTTCAACACCGGCTTGCCATCAACAACGATCGCTTCCGTCAGCCCGCGAAGGCTGCCGGTGTGGTGAATGCGATGAGATGCGCCACGAAATAGTATGGTGCCACCGTCCCGCAGGCCACTGTCGCTCGAGAATTTGGCAAGTTTGGTGAGCAGCCAGCCCTGATGGCGGTCGAGGAAGGCGTTCACTTCACGTTGCGCCAACCCACTCGGGATCGTCATTTTCAGGCCCCGGCCGCCTGGTTCAATCCGCAGGGTGATGCGGGTCGCTCGCTCGTGCTGCTTAATCGTAAGCGGCATCAGGCGCCCCGCCACATCAAGCGTTCGCGTCTCGGGCGGAGCCGGTTTTCGAACGCTACGGCGTGAATTTGCGAGGAGCGGGAACATGGGTATTTTCTATATGATTCGCCGGAATTCTTTGCAAAGAAAAGCCGGCATCGAGGATGCCGGTTCAAGTTCCAGTGCTGAACAGTCCTGGGGATCACGGAGTCTGGTATTCTGCTACCGGACCGTTGTCGTCGCGCTTGGCGTTCTTGCGATCGCGCATGAAGCGGTCGAACTCTTCCTGATCCTTAGCGCGGCGCAGTTCGCGTACGTAGGAATCGAATTCCTCGCGCATCTCATCAAGCTTGCGACGCTCTTCTTCCAGCCGGTCGAGCTCGGCCTTCCGCCAATCGTCGAAGGCGACATTGCCCGTCGGGAAATGAGGGCGATAACGGCCATGCGAACGTCGGCAGCCGGCAAAGAATCCATCGGCGGTGCTGTTTGCGTCACGCTTGAAACCGCGCAAACGCTCCCCAAAGATGATGTAGGCGAGCATGGCGAGACCCAGAGGCCAGAAAACCACGAAGCCGAGGATCATCAGGGCAATGGTAGCCGGAGTCCAATCCGGCCGAAGCAATGCTGACTGGTTCATCGTGCGGTGTCCTCGCATTTTCCGCGCCCGGCGAGATGCCGAACGCTGGAATCGATGTGGTTACACCCCCAGCCTGCTTCAAGGCAGTCTGCGCCCAAATCGGACAACACCTTGAAATGAAATCGCTAATTCAGACGCGCCTAAATCAGCCGGACTTTCCGCCCTTGATAACCCTCTTTACCACAGGCTTTCCCGTCCGCGCATGTTCCCTCACGAAGTTGACGATGCGCGGCGCGATTTCGCGACGGAAGCGCGATCCGTTGAAGACGCCATAGTGGCCGACATCGGGCTGCAGGTAATGCATGCGCATGTTCTCGGGAATGTTGACGCAGATCGTCTGAGCGGCCTTTGTCTGGCCGACGCCGGAGATATCGTCGTTCTCCCCTTCCACAGTGAGAAGTGCCACATTGCGGATCGCAGCGGGGTCGACAAGCTTACCACGGTGGAACAGCTCACCCTTCGGCAGCGCGTGCTTGATGAAGACTTGATCGACCGTCTGCAAATAGAATTCGGCGGTCAGATCCATGACCGCGAGATATTCGTCGTAGAAGTCGCGGTGTTTCTCGGCCGGCTCGCCGTCGTTCTTCACCAGATGCATGAAGAATTCCTTGTGGGCGATCACGTGCCGATCGAGGTTCATCGACATGAAGCCGGATAACTGCAGGAACCCGGGATAGACCGGACGCATGAAGCCCGGCTGCGGCCACGGCACATTCATGATCACATTATCGGCAAACCACTCCAGCGACCGTTCCTTGGCGAGCTGGTTTACGGCCGTCGGGTTGATGCGCGTGTCGATCGGCCCACCCATCAGCGTCATCGACGAGGGCGAGAACGGGTCGTTTTCCGCCTCCATGACGGCAGCGGCGGCCAGGACCGGCACGGAGGGCTGACAGACGGCAATGACATGTGTATCCGGACCGAGGAAGCGGAGCATCTCGATGACATAGTCGACGTAATCGTCGAAATCGAAGGTGCCTTCCGTCATCGGCACCATGCGCGCATCTATCCAGTCCGTGATGTAGATGTCGGCGCTAGGCAACAGCGCTTCGACTGTACCGCGCAGCAGCGTCGCATAGTGACCGGACATCGGCGCAACGATGAGAATGCGCGGGTCGGTCGCATGGCCGCTTGGAACATTGCGCGCGAAATGGAGTAGATTGCAGAAGGCGCGTGACCACACGATCTCTTCCCGCACGGCAACCTTTCGGTCGCCGATGACGGTGTCGTTCAGATCAAACGACGGCTTGCCGTAACGGCGGGTCGTGCGCTCGAACATTTCGAGACTTGCCGCCATCGTGCGCCCCCAGGGCGTCTGGGAAATCGGATTGAGCGGATTGGCATAGACCATGCGCATGATATCGGCGAAAGCACGATAAGGCGCCAATGCGGCATGGTTCAATTCATAAAGCTGGTAAAACATGAGATGCGCCACCTTTCTCTAATCTGGAAGACGACGCCGATTGAAAGGCATCGGATTCTTTCCAACGACGTGCTGGCACCTCAGCGCAGATTAACAGGTTTTTGTTGCGCAGCATCATTGCCATCCGCACCGCAAAAAGAAATGCCGAGGTTTTATCCCCGGCATGATGGTGCCCTCGAATCCTTAAAGATCGCAGAATGGATGTCAACGATCCGCCAGGAAGGTCTGCTTCTGCGTCCCCAAACCTTCGATACCGAGCTCCACCACGTCGCCAGCCTTGAGGAACCGCGGTGGCTTCATGCCCATTCCAACCCCCGGAGGCGTACCGGTCGAAATCACGTCGCCCGGATGCAGCGACATGAACTGGCTGAGATAGGACACGATAAAGGCGACGCCATAGACCATCGTCTTCGACGAGCCATTCTGCATGGTTTCGCCGTTCACCTTCAACCACATGCCGAGGTTTTGCGGGTCGGCTATTTCGTCTTTGGTGACCAGCCAGGGGCCAATCGGACCGAACGTGTCGCAAGACTTGCCCTTCGTCCACTGGCCCGCGCGCTCGGTCTGGAAGGCGCGCTCCGAGACGTCGTGGGAAACACAATAGCCGGCAACATAATCAAGCGCATCGGCTTCGCTGACATACTTCGCCGTCTTGCCGATGACGACGCCGAGTTCCACTTCCCAATCAGTCTTTTCGGAACCGCGCGGGATCAGGACATTGTCGTTCGGCCCAGCAATTGCGGAGGTCGCCTTCATGAAAATGACAGGCTCCGGCGGGACGGTCGCGCCGGTTTCAGCAGCGTGATCGGAGAAATTGAGGCCGATGCAGATAAACTTTCCGGTGCCTGCAACGCAGGCGCCAATCCGGCCGGACGCGACTTCCGGGAGGCTCCTCGGATCGAGAGCCTTGAGTTTCGACAGGCCTTCGGGCGAAATCGCGTCACCGCCAATGTCCGAGGCGTGCGCCGAAAGATCGCGGATCTTGCCATCGGAATCGAGCAAGGCTGGCTTCTCGTGACCAAGCTCTCCAACACGCATAAGCTTCATAACATTTCCTCCTCAGCAAGTTCGACGTTTTGATCACCTATGAACGAGATATTCACCGGTGTCATTATGGCTTTTTGCCGAAGCGGTACGCTGCTTCAGAAAATTTCCGCCAGATTAGGCCCCGCGGGCACGATCCTCGACGGGTTCAGGCGTTCGATCGAGTAATAACCGCGCTTGATATGATCGAAATTGACCGTTTCAGCGACACCCTGCGCGGCGACAAACAAGGTGAGACTCAGCGTCAATCAGGATGAGACTCGGCGGCGGGGGTGTGACGAAGGGAGGGCGTAGCCCGACTGGAGTTACACCCCCGCCGCGGCGCAATTTTTCGGCGTCTCATGATCGCGGTTGGCCCGGTAGCGTCGGTGATTTTCTGAGAATGGAGAATCACCTTTGTGCCGGGTCGCCATGTAACCGATCATCAGACGAGGCTTTTTATGAAGTACCGACAAAACAACCCCATTGAGGTCGCTGCCGCCAAGGCGTCGATCAGCCGGGCGACGGCTTACCGCATCGAGAAGGATGCGCGTCTTCCATCGCAGACCAAGCCGCCGCGCGACCGGCGTCGCCCCGATCCCCTTGAGCACATCTTCGACGCCGAGGTTGTTCCGCTCCTCAAGGCCGCGCCCGGCATCCGAGCGGTCGCCGTTTACAACGAGATGCTGCGGCGTCATCCAGAGCTGTCAGAAGGTGTTCGCCGTACGATTGAGCGTCGTATCCGATCATGGCGGGCTGTTCACGGTCAGGAGCAGGAAGTGATCTTCCGTCAGATGCACGAACCCGGTCGGTTAGGACTGTCGGATTTTACCGACATGGGCAGCCTCGGCGTGACGATCGCCGGCCAATCGCTCGATCATCTGCTTTATCACTTCCGGCTGGTCTGGTCGGGCTTCGAGCATGCCCATGTCATCCTGGGTGGAGAGAGCTTCGTCGCTCTGGCCGAGGGGCTGCAGAACGCCCTGTGGTCGGTTGGCGGTTCGCCGCTCTATCATCGCAGCGACAGCTTATCGGCCGCCTTCCGCAACCTCGATGCCGACGCCAAGGTCGATCTGACGCATCGCTACGACGAACTGTGCGCCCATTATCGCATGACGCCGACGCGCAACAACAAGGGCGTCGCGCACGAGAACGGCTCGATCGAAAGTTCCCACGGCCATCTCAAGAATGCGATCCGCGATGCTCTGCTGATGCGCGGAACCAGGGACTTTGGCGACCTCGGATCCTATCGCGCCTTCATCGATGAGATCGTCAGCCGCCGCAATGCCGCACATGGCAAGCGCATCGATGCCGAGCGCACGCATCTGCAAGCTCTTCCCGATCGTCGCACCACCGACTTCGAAGAGGTCATCGTCACCGTATCGAGCACCGGCGGCTTCGCCTTGCGCAAGGTCTTCTACACCGTGCCTTCCCGTCTGATTGGCCACCGGCTGCGGGTGCGTCTGTTCGACGATCGCCTCGACGTCTTCATCGGCGGCACGCATCTGCTGACATTACCCCGAGGCCGCGCCCATGCGAGTGGCAAGCACGATCAAGTCGTCAACTATCATCACGTCATTCATTCCCTGCGCAAAAAGCCGATGGCGCTTTTGGGGCTCGTCTATCGCGACAAGCTCTTCCCCAGGCCGGAATATCGCAGGACTTTCGACGCGCTCATCGAGCAACTGCCCGAGCGGCAGGCTTGCAAGATCACCGTGGAACTGCTTGCCTTGGCTCACGATCGCAGTTGCGAGCGTGAACTGGCCGAGGAGCTTGCCAAAACGCTCGACGCCCACAAACTGCCTGATCTGGCGGCTTTGAGAGCGGTCTTCAGCCCGGACCCGGATCAGTTGCCGATCGTTCATGTGCAACTCGCGTCGCTCAATGGTTATGAAGCCCTGATCGGCACGGCCTATGCGGGAGAGGTCGCATGAAGAGCAACATCCACACAGTCGATGAAGCCCGCCTCGGCATCATGCTCAACGAACTGAGGCTGCCGACGATCAAGACGTTCTGGCACCAATTTGCCGAGCAGGCCGATCGGGAAGGATGGCCTGCTGCCCGTTTCCTCTCGGCCATCGCCGAGCATGAATTGGCCGAACGCGCCCATCGCAGGATCGAAAGACACCTCGCCGAGGCCCACCTGCCACCCGGAAAGACGCTCGACAGCTTCGCCTTCGACGCTGTTCCCATGGTCTCCAAGGCCCAGGTCATGGCGATTGCAGCCGGCGATAGCTGGCTCGCCAAAGGCGCCAATATCCTGATGTTCGGTCCGCCCGGCGGCGGAAAGAGCCATCTCGCCGCAGCCGTCGGCCTCGCGCTAATCGAGAACGGCTGGCGCGTGCTCTTCACCCGCACGACCGATCTCGTCCAGAAGCTTCAGGTCGCGCGGAGGGAGCTTCAGCTCGAAGCCGCCATCGCAAAGCTCGACAAGTTCGATCTTCTCATCCTCGACGACCTGGCCTACGTCACCAAGGACCAGGCCGAAACGAGCGTGCTCTTCGAACTCATCTCCGCAAGATATGAGCGGCGTTCCATCATGATCACCGCCAATCAGCCCTTCGGAGAATGGAACCGCGTCTTTCCAGACCCGGCCATGACGCTTGCCGCGGTGGACCGACTTGTCCATCACGCAACAATCTTCGAGATGAATGTCGAAAGCTACCGGCGGCGTTCGGCCATGGAAGCCAAACGCCAGCGCGGCAGACCCGCCTCATTCGCGACAATCAAAAGCTCTTCCCAGCTTGTCGCGGAGCGGCAATCAGAACACGATGAAACTCTTGCCAGCGACAATCAACATGATAACTTCGCTCCAACCGCGACATAAGAATCTCATCCAGATTGTCGCTCGCGTCTCATCCTGATCGTCGCGCTATAGACACCCGGCCAGTCGAGCATCCGTCGGCAAAACTGGCGAAGATTGGGGTAATCGGAAAGACGCCTCAGATTGCATTTGAATAGGCCGTGATAAGCGATATCGAAGCGCACCAGCGTCACAAATAGGCGAATGTCGCCTTCGGTCGGATGGTCGGCGAACAGCAAGGGCTGCTCGCCAAGCTCTTTCTCCACCCAATCGAGGCACTCGAACACGCCGGCCAAAGCTTCCTCATAGGCAAGCTGCGCGGTGGCAAAGCCTGCGCGATAGACGCCATTGTTGAGGCTCGGATAGATACGCTCGTTGAAGGCATCAATCTCAGGGCGGCGAGCAGCGGGGTAGAGGTCGATCGGATTGCGAGCAAGATCGCCGAAGCCTTCGTTCATCATCCGCAGAATGTCAGCCGACTCGTTGTTGACGATCGTCTGCAACTGCTTGTCCCAGAGCACAGGCACCGTCGCGCGGCCGGTAAAATCGGGCGCAGCGCTGCTATAGATCTCGTGCATATGGGTTGCGCCCTGGATATGATCTTGCGTAGCGCCCGGATAGTCGCCGAACCGCCAGCCCTGTTTCGTCAACGCCGGCTCGACGACAGAAACCGAGATGGCCGATTCGAGCCCCTTCAACTTTCTGCCGATCAATGTTCGCGACGCCCAGGGGCAGATATAGGCCACATAGAGATGATAGCGTCCCACCTCGGCCTTGAACCCACCCTCTCCCGTCGGGCCTGCAGCGCCATCCGGGGTTACCCAATTGCGGAAGCTGGACGTCTGGCGGACAAAGCCGCCCTTCTCGTCCTTGGCCTGTACCGGCTGCCAATCTTCCGTCCACGTACCGTTCACGAGCAAGACGCTTTTCCTCTGATTGTGATATTGGCAGAACCTAGCGTGCCTTTGCGCGCCTGGGAGGCCACTATTGTTGAAACAGAGTGTACACCGTCAAGCACAGCGAAGGTTGCTTGCCAAGTCCATCGGACGGAGCCTAATACCAACGAGCGCTAATCAAAACCGGTGCGCCCAGTCACGCATTCCAATCGACATGATCTTCCACGGCTGAGCGACCAGCTTGTTCCATGCGTCGCAGCAATGGGCGACGATGTCCTCGTAATCTTTGAAGATCCGGTTGGACAACCAGTTGTCACGCAGAAATTGCCACACGTTCTCGACGGGATTTAATTCGGGCGAGCGTGGCGGCAGGAAGAGCAGTGTGATGTTGTCGGGCACATCGAGCTTCGGCGTGACATGCCACCCCGCCTGATCAACGATCAGCACGGCATGAGCGCCGTCATCGACGGCCTGGCTGATTTCGATCAAATGCTGGTTCATGGCGCTGGTGTCGCAGTAGGGAAGAACGAGACCCGCACCTTTGCCCTTCTTGGGGCAGATAGCGCCGAAGATATAGGTCCACATCGTGCGTTGATCGTGTGGTGCCGAAGGCCTTGTTCCCCTGCGTGCCCATCGCCGGGTGATCTTGTTCTTTTGGCCTATCCGAGCTTCGTCGGCCCACCAGAGCTCAATCTCGACGTTCTTCGGGAGCCTGCCTTTGATGGCTGCCAGTGTGGCGGGGAACTTTTTTTAAAACTCTCCAGGTCGCCTTCGTTCTGGGCGTAATGGCGCGGGCGGGCAGACAGCTTTGCAAAGCCGAGCGCCTTCAATTCGCGGCCAATGGTCGTTTCATCGACGGATATCCGATATTCTTGGAACAGCCATTGAGCAAGATCCTTGCGCCGCCAGCGCACAACGCCATGCACCGCCGGTATCGGGCCACTTTCGACGATCTTTGCCAAAGCCTGGCGATGCACGTCGGAAAGCTTTCCTTGATTGCCGGGTGCTTTGCCATTGATGAGCCCCGACGGGCCACGCGCATTGAAGCGAATAACCCAGTCGCGGACAATTTGCAGGGTCACGCCTCCGATCCTGGCCGCATCGCTGCGGGAATGGCCATCATAGATTTCGGCAAGGGCAAGAAGCCGCCGAGCCTGTGCCGCATCCTTCGTGCCTTTGGCCAACGCCCGAAGAGCGAAGCCGTCGAAGTCATCGCGCAGTGGAATTCCTGATGTCATCCGCAAACCTCCGTTTGCGGTATTGATTCAGAACTCAACTGATTTGGAAACCTCAAAAAGAGTCAGAGATCGCTCACGCTGGTATAAGACAGGCGAGATGGAGTTCGATATGCCTGTTTCAACTTCTACCGTCGCCACCGCGCACGCCAGCAAGTATCTTCAGCAACTCTGCAAACACTGGAGCCATAGGTTTGCCGTGGAATTCACCGCAGAGATTGGCCGCGTACCCTTCAGCGACACCGCCGAGCTGACGTTTGCTGCCGATCCCGGTGCACTCAACCTGACGCTGTCGGCAGCCGACCCGTCACAGCTTGAGCGATATGAGACTGTCGTCGCCGATCATCTGAAGCGATTCGCTTTCCGCGAAGAGCTCGACATTACTTGGAATGCCTGACAAACCGCACTCGGAAAAGCCATGACAAAGAGCAACAGCCGCGAATCCCAGTACCCGATCAACCCGTTGTTCCTGGAGCGGTGGTCGCCGCGTGCATTTACCGGCGAAGAGATCGATGAATCGGATCTCCTGACAATTCTGGACGCCGCGCATTGGGCACCATCGTCTGCTAACCAGCAGCCGTGGCGTTTCATCTACGCGCTCAAGGGCTCTGAGGACTGGGGCAAGTTCGTCGATCTGCTGGTCGAATCCAATCAGGAATGGGCGAAGAACGCTTCGGCACTGATCTACGTTGTCTCAAGGGGTTTCAACGGCGATTTCTCAGAAGGAAGGACGAGCTACACGCATTCCTTCGACGCCGGCACGGCTTGGGGCTATCTCGCGCTTCAGGCTCGGCTTTCGGGTTTCTACGCCCACGGCATGGGTGGCATCAAGCACGGCGAGATCCAGCAGACCTTTTCCATCCCCGAAGGCTACCGGGTCGAAGCGGGCGTGGCGCTGGGGCGCCTCGCAGACAAGAGCACGCTTTCGCAGCGGAACCAAGAACGGGAAGTTCCGAGCCACCGCAAGCCTCTCTCAGAGGTCGCCTTTCGAGGCAAGTTTATCGTGAACTAGTCGCTATGGGCAAAGCCCCGCGTCGAAGTGCGGGGCCCTGGATACAACATCTCGTGTCCCGCATCTTAGATATCGAGGTTTGCAACGCTCAGCGCGTTCTCCTGGATGAACTCCCGGCGAGGCTCGACTTCGTCTCCCATCAGGCGCGCGAACAAGCCATCTGCATCGGTCGCGTCGTTGACCTTGACCTGCAGCAGCGACCGAACATTCGGATCAAGTGTCGTTTCCCAAAGCTGTTCGGCATTCATCTCGCCGAGACCCTTGTAACGCTGCATCGTCAGACCTTTGCGGCCGCTTGCGAAAATCGCGTCCAGCAGCGCCCGCGGGCCGGAAATTTCCAGGTCACCGTCGCGTCGGGAGAGTGACGGGGGTGTCTGGTAGATCTCCTTCAGTCGAACCGAGAGCTGATCGAGAAGCCGCGCGTCCTGCGAACCGATCAACGCCATGTCGAGCACGACGACTTCCTTCACGCCGCGCACCATGCGCTCAAGCTTGAGACCGCCTTCGCTCGTCAAGCCGCCTTCCCAACCGCGCTCAGTTTCTTCGGCAATCAGATCAAGGCGTCTGGCGACTTCACCGACGAGCTGTTCTGCCCTTGAGCGGTCGCTGACGGCTTCGGCATTGAGCGCGCCGGCAATCGCTGCCTGTTCGACGGCAGCGCGATTGTAGCGCGAGTGCAGATTGTCCAGCAGCGCGCGAAGGCGCAATGCATCACCGATCACTTCGCCAAGGTCCTGGCCGGTCCGCACTTCGCCGCTGCCGAGCTTCAAGGCAGCATCGTCCAGGCCTTGCCCGATCAAATAATCCTCGAGGGCCTTCTCGTTCTTCACGTACTGGATCGATTTGCCGCGCGAGACCTTATAGAGCGGCGGCTGGGCGATATAGAGGTGGCCGCGCTCGATCAATTCCGGCATCTGGCGGAAGAAGAAGGTCAACAGCAGCGTACGAATGTGGGCGCCGTCGACGTCAGCGTCCGTCATGATGATGATCTTGTGGTAGCGCAGCTTTTCGGCGTTGAATTCGTCCTTGCCGATGCCTGTACCAAGGGCGGTAATCAGCGTGCCGATTTCCTGGCTCGAGAGCATCTTATCGAAGCGGGCGCGCTCGACGTTGAGGATCTTGCCGCGCAATGGGAGAATCGCCTGGTTTTCACGCGAACGTCCCTGCTTGGCCGAACCACCCGCCGAATCGCCCTCGACGAGGAAGACTTCAGACTTGGATGGATCGCGCTCGGAGCAATCGGCGAGCTTACCGGGCAGAGAGGCAATGTCGAGAGCGCCCTTGCGGCGGGTCAATTCCCGCGCCTTGCGAGCAGCTTCGCGCGCCGCGGCAGCTTCAACCACCTTGCCGACCAAAACCTTGGCTTCCGTCGGGTGCTCTTCCAGCCAAGTGCTTAGCGCTTCACTGACGAGGTTCTCTACAACGGGGCGAACCTCCGAAGAAACCAGCTTGTCTTTGGTCTGTGACGAAAACTTCGGGTCCGGCACCTTGACCGAAAGAACGGCCGTCAGTCCCTCGCGGCAATCGTCACCGGTCAGCGTCACCTTTTCCTTCTTCGTGATGCCCGACGTATCGGCATAGGAGGTGATCTGGCGCGTCAATGCGGCGCGAAAGCCAGCCATGTGCGTGCCGCCGTCGCGCTGCGGAATGTTGTTGGTGAAGCAAAGGACGTTCTCGTGGTAGCTGTCATTCCACCACATCGCGACTTCGACGGTAATTCCGTCCTTCTCGCCGTGGATCGCCACCGGCTTGTCAACAAGCGGCTTCTTAGCGCGGTCGAGATAGGCGACAAAGGCTTCAAGACCGCCGTCATAGATCATCTCTTCCTGCCTGATATCCGAGTGACGCTTGTCGCTGAGCAGAATGCGGACACCCGAGTTCAGGAACGCAAGCTCGCGAAGACGATGCTCCAGCGTGCCGTAGTCGAATTCTGTCATCGTGAAGGTTTCGGTGCTCGGCATGAAGCTGACTTCCGTGCCGGTCTCATCGCCCGCCTCGCCGATCACCTTCAGCGGCGCATCGGCTACGCCGTGCGTGAAGCTCATCTCATGGACCTTGCCTTGACGGCGGATCTTCAGCTTCAGCCAGACGGAAAGCGCATTGACAACGGAAACGCCGACGCCGTGCAGACCACCGGAAACCTTGTAGGAATTCTGGTCGAACTTACCCCCGGCATGCAGCTGCGTCATGATGACTTCGGCCGCCGACACGCCCTCACCGGTATGGATATCCGTTGGGATACCACGGCCATTGTCGGTGACTGTGACCGAACCATCGGGATTGAGCGTCACCGTCACGATATCGGCATGGCCTGCGAGTGCTTCATCGATCGCGTTGTCGACGACTTCGTAGACCATGTGATGAAGGCCCGAGCCATCATCGGTATCACCGATATACATACCCGGGCGCTTGCGCACTGCATCAAGGCCTTTCAGAACCTTGATCGAGTCTGCGCCATATTCGGTGCTAACGCCGTTTTCCGTCGTGGGTATATCGGTCATACTTTTCGAGAATTTCCCTGTTGTCGGGGCTGAAGCGAGACTTGCGAATCACCGGCCTTTTACATGCCGGAATATAGGGTTTTTGGTTAGAGTTCCCAATGCCGGCGCGCTCAAACTGGCCATAAATCAGGGGATTATGACCGTTTTCCGTCCGCTTTTCTGGCGTTTTCTATAATGCTCGTCAGTTCGCCAAGCGTCGCACGATCAAGATCACGAATGCGACCCGCCAGAAGGTTCGCAAATGCGGTATGTTCCGCCGATAAACCCGACGTATCGACGACCACGCGGGGGTCCGAAGAACGGGCCAAGAGGAAGAGTTCCTCTGCTTCATCCCAGATGATGTTGAAGTAGCCGGCGATCCGCTGGAGCAGATCGAAGGTCGGCAAGCCGCGCCGTCCATGTTCGAGTGCCGATAGGTAGGCCGGGGAGACATTGAGAGCCGCGGCCATCTGCTTCTGCGAGACGCCCTTGCGCTCGCGCAGCTTGCGAACTGCCTCACCGAACGGCGTCACGACCGCTCTCCATGGCGACGCGACAGCCTGATATACAGGGCGCCCTCGCCCCCGTGATGGTGGGCTGCCGTTTCATAGGACGAGATGAAATACCGGAACTCGGGCTTCGAAAACCACATCGGGACGGCGCGCTTCAGGGCGCCTTCGCTGCCAAGCGAACTGCCCTTGCCGGTAATCACAAGAACATGCCTCATTCCCCGCTCATGGGCTCGCACCAGAAACTCGAGAAGCAATATGTGAGCTTCGCTCTGGACCAGCCCATGCAGGTCGATACGGGCCTCCAGCGGCAGGCGGCCCTTGGCGATCTTACGCTTGACCGGCCTTTCGAGCGGGTGATGAACACCGGATCGTGTTTTGGGAGACGCCGGCGTAACCGCCTCGGACCCACTTTCGGAAGGTCGTTTCGGGCTTGCTGCCGTTTGTTTCTCAACCTCTGCCTCTGTCAGAAAGGCATCGAGTTCAGCCAGCTCATCCTCCTTGCCGGGCATTGGACGCGTGCTCCGTGTCACCTTGCCCCAGAGTATCCTTTCATCCGTGTTGAGCTTCCGATCTCGTGCCATCAGGCGAACCTCGCCGCGGCAGCGTTGGGAAGCAGGATAGCGAAGTCGGCGTCATGGCGTACCGTTCCGGCAAGCTCTCCCGCCTGATCGCCGGATCCGGTGAAGATATCACCCCTCGCCGGACCAACGATGGCAGAGCCGGTATCGAGAGCAAGCATTAGCCGCGCGAACGGCTTGCCATCATCGAGATGGACAAGATTTTCGGAGCGAATGAAAAACGGGAAGCCAAAGGTGTGAAAGAGCCGATCGATGGCGAGCGAACGTCCAGGGATCAATGGCACTTTTGCCGCGGCAACAGGGCCGGCGTTCAGGTCTGTTGTTGGGACCTCACGGAAGAAAATGTAGGAGCGATTGTGCCAAAGAATGTCATCCACCTGACGTGGGTGCGCGCCCAGCCATCGCCGAATGGCCTGCATCGAAATCTCGGATCGTTCGATTTCTCCACGTTCGATGAGCAACTTGCCGATCGCCGAGAACGGGTGCCCCGCCTTCGCTGCATAGGTAATCCGCCCGATCGTGCCGTCCAGGTAGCGCAGGCGCGCGGCACCCTGAACGTGGACGAAGAAGACATCGATCTTGGACTTCGCCCACGCAATCTCCAATCCCCTGCCGGCCAGGCTCCCCTCATCGATCGAACGCCGATCTGGATATGCTTCAATCCGGCTGCCGTTCAGCCTGCCGAAGACGTAGCTATCTGGCAGAGAGGCGGGACGATTGCCCTCATCAAGATCGACTAGGTCGTCGGGACGACGGTAAAATGGAAAGCGATACTCAGCATCCGCCACGGCCGAAACCATAATTTCGGGCTCGTAGAAGGCGGTAACGAAACCCGGATTGCTGTCCGTGCGGCGAATTCTGAAAGGTCGACAGTGGGACTGGAAGAAGGCTCGGGCATCGGCAGCCGACGATAGGTTCTCGCACTGCGCCGCTTCGAGCAGCGGCAGCAGATCCTGCGCCGTCAGTCCGAGTGAGCCGGTCCGATACGGCTTGATCTCATTAATCTGCCGCCGGCATGCCTCCATCGCTTCAAAAAGGCCGGAGGGATCGTCATCCTTCCAGCCTTCCAGATCATCGAAACTTATTGCTTGGAGCGCAAAGCCCAGGGTGTCTTCACTCATGTTCCGATTCAGTGGCCACGAGTTTCCAGTTGGGATCGCGGGAACGGGTATCACGCGCAAAAGTCCAGAGATCATTGACCTCAGCGACATTCTCCGCGTCGCCATCAATCAGCTTGTCAGCCTTGTCGTAGGTGGCCGAAATCAGCTGACTGACGATACGGACCGTGATCTGGACTTCCGTGGCTTTGATCTCGGCGCTGGTGATCTCAGTCTTATCGATACCGACAAAGGTCGATTTCACCGTCTCACCCTTCGATTCACGATCCGTGATGGCAGCGTCGAAGCCGTCATAGACCTCGCGCGACAAGAGATTCTTGAGTGTCTTACGATCACCATCCGCAAACGCCATTACGATCATTTCATAGGCCATTCGAGCGCCGTTCACGAATTCCTTCGGATCGAACGAGGCGTCGGCCTTGTTGATTTCGCGGAGCGATTCGTTGAGCGACGTGCCGGCTGGAGCGAAAGCATCGATTGCGGCGAAACGGTCGTCTTCTTCGGCCGACGCGTCGCGACGCGGCAAGGTTACCACCTTTCCAGCGTCCGGAGAATCAGGCCCCGCAGCGTCACGCGGCGTATAGAGATCGCGCGGGGGCTTCTCATTTCCCGTACGGCGACCGAGGACGCTGCGCAGCTGAAGAAAAATCAGCACCGCCGCCACAAGAAAAAACAATGTGATGAAGTCGTTCGAACCCATATCCCGCCGCAGCCGCTGTTAACATCTCTGATTTGTACTCCCATATAGTCTGCCTATACAGATGATTCAAATGGGGTCGGCAACGCGACCCTCCAACGGAGTCCGGCTCAGGTCGGAATAAGACGATGCCCTTGAAGATCCTGCCTGGTTTCCTGCTGCTACTTCCACTCGCCGAGATTGCCGGTTTCGTGCTTGTCGGAAAGGCGATCGGACTTTGGCCGACGCTGGCGCTTGTCATCCTGAGCTTTATGTTCGGCATGGCCTTGCTCAAGCGCCAAGGCATCGGGATCCTCCGCCGCATGTCGGCAGAAGGGCGGAATGGTACGGTGCCGGGGCGCGAACTGCTTCGTCCGGCCATGTTCGTGATCGCCTCATTGTTGCTGATCGTTCCGGGCTTCATCACCGACATCATGGCACTCCTGATCTTCATTCCCGCTGTTCGCGATCTCGCCTGGAAATATGTCAGCCGGCGTTTCGTCGTTGTGGGATCGACAAGCGGCTTCAACGCCTCAGGGCGCACCAAGGACTCCGAGATCGTGGACCTTGACGACGAGGATTATCGACGTGAGCCCAATGGCAATTCGCCGTGGTCGGGGAAGCATCTTAGCGACTGACACAACGCGCAAGCCGGCCAATTGGCTCAGGGTTGTAACACCATGCTCGAAATGATAGATGCGGCACCATCCAATGCCTTCGAGGAAAAGCCAATGGCCGACGAAAACAGCAATAACGGTGCGACGAGCCCGAGCCTTACCATCCTTGCCCAATACACCAAGGACCTCTCCTTCGAAAATCCGGGCGCTCCGCGTTCGCTGCAGGCGCGTGACAAGGCTCCGGCCATCAATATCAATGTCAACGTCAATGCCAATCCGCTCTCCGATACGGATTTCGACGTCGTCCTGTCTCTGAATGCCGAAGCCAAGGATGGCGACAAGACGGTATTCCATACCGAACTCGTCTATGGCGGCGTCTTCCGGATTGCCGGCTTCCCGCAGGAGCACATGCTGCCGGTGCTCTTCATCGAATGCCCGCGCATGCTGTTCCCGTTCGCCCGTCAGATCATTGCCGACGTCACGCGCAACGGCGGCTTCCCGCCGCTGATGATCGACCCGATCGATTTCTCTCAGATGTTTGCGCAGCGGGTTGCCGAAGAACAGGCGCGTGCCAAGGTACAGGCGACCACGAACTAACAGTTCGCACATAACGCACTGAAACGAAATGAGATGCCCGGGCGTGACCCGGGCATTTTAGTTTGCAAGATCGTATTTTCCCCAAACACCCTTCGCGCCGAGTTTGGCGATGAGTGCGTCATGGGCTTGCTGCTCGGCTTCGCTGAGACGTGACGCAAGGGGCCGTGGCCGTTCGAGCGTGCCGATGTTGATTTCTTCGACTACTATTTCCTGACCGGCCGAGTTGCTCGCGGCATTTCCAAGCCCAAGTGCAGCCTGGCGGCCGCCGATCATCTCGATGTAGACATCGGCAAGCAGTTCGGAGTCGAGGAGCGCGCCGTGCTTCGTTCGATGCGCATTGTCGATGCCGTAGCGGCGGCAAAGCGCGTCGAGCGAATTGGGACCCATTGGATGCTTGCGGCGCGCCATGGACAGCGTATCGAGCACCCGATCGGGCAAGATCGGCGGCAGCTCAAGTCGAGCAAATTCAGCGTTTATAAAGCCCATATCGAATGTGGCATTGTGCGCAATCCACCTCGCATCGCCAAAGAAATCGATAATCCGCTGCGCAACATCGGCAAACGAAGGCTTGTCCTTCAGAAACTCATCTGTAATCCCATGCACAGCGAGTGCGTCCGGGTGTACCTTCTGGTCCCCCGGATTTATGTAGATGTGGATCGTATTGCCGGTCGGGAAATGATTGAAAAGCTCGATGCCGCCGATCTCGATTATACGGTCCACGCGGTTGTCCAAACCCGTGGTTTCCGTATCGAAGATGATTTCACGCATTCAGGAATTCCCCACTGGCGAGCCGCCGTCTCAAATCCGAGACAATCTCCGCGACCCGTTTTCTGGCCGTTTCGATGCTGTGTCCGGTATCGATCACATAGTCGGCCCTTGCGCGCTTTTCCGCGTCAGGCGTCTGGCGGGCAAGAATCATGTTGAATTTTTCCACTGTCATACCCGACCGCGCAAGTACTCGCTCGCGCTGTATCTGTGGATCACAGCTGACAACCACGATCACATCGACCCTGCTCTGAGCTCCGGTCTCGAACAACAGTGGGATATCGAGCAGCACCATATCCGCGCTGCGTTGCTGCTCGCGTTCGATGAACTCTGCCTCGCGCTTTCTGACAAGTGGGTGGACGATTGCTTCTAGACGCTTGAAGCCATCCGGACTTCCGGCCAGCTGGCGGCCGAGTTCCTGACGATCGACTGCCCCGTTCTTCAGTGTGCCGGGAAAGGCAGCATCGACCAGTGGCGCGGCCTCCCCGGCATAGAGATCATGGACGACCGCATCGGAATCATTCACGGGCACTCCTGCTTCCGCGAAGAACTTTGCCATCGTTGATTTACCCATGCCAATCGAGCCGGTCAGTCCAATCCGCAACATCAGTGCTTGTCCATGTCCTCAATAATAAGCGCACGCAGCTTTTCGTCGACCACCGGGCGACGCCCGAACCACTTCTCGAAACCAGGTACGGCCTGATGCAACAGCATGCCAAGCCCGTCGACAACAGGAAATCCTTGCCGAACAGCCTGCGTTAAGAACAACGTCTTCAGCGGGACATAGACGATATCCGTTACAACTGCATCGGGCAGCAGGGGCGAAAAATCAATTCGGGGTGCCTCCTCGCCAGCCATGCCCAGAGAGGTCGTGTTGACGAAAAGACCTGCTCCGCGCATGACTTCCGGCAAGGCTGCCATCGAATGGGCATATACTTTGGGGCCAAACCGATCTGCCAATTCCTGAGCCCGCTCGACCGTTCTGTTGACCAGATGTATTTCCCTGACGCCGCGATCGCGCAGAGCCTGGACGATGGCGCGGCTGGCGCCGCCCGCGCCAAGCACCACCGCCGACTGGGCCCTATCCCAGCCGGAATGTCGTTCATCTAGATTTGCGGTGAAGCCGCGTCCATCCGTGTTGGTTGCCTTGAGACGGCCGTCCTCCATCCAAAGTGTGTTGGATGCACCAAGTTCTTCAGAAATTTCGTCCGGATCGTCGGCGAGTTTGAACGCCATCTCCTTGTGCGGGATGGTGACGTTGCCGCCTACGAAGCCGGATTCGCCGCTCTTCAAAGAATCCACAAAGACCGAAAAATCGGCGGGCGCGACCTCGTGGGCGCGATAGGATCCCGGCAATCCAAGCGTCTTCAACCAATAGCCATGGATAAGAGGCGACCGGGAATGCTTGATAGGAAAGCCCGTGACGAAGGCCTGCGGCCCTAATGTTTCACGTGAATCATCCATCAATGGCACTCAATTCTCTCAGTTTCTCCAACAGCGGCAGCATCGGCAGCCCCAGAATTGTAAAATAGTCGCCGTCGATTCTGGAAAACAATTGAAGCCCCTCCCCCTCGAGTTGATAGGCGCCGACGCTGCTAAGTGCCCTCTCTCCTACGCGGTTCAAATGTCGCGCAATAAAATCAGCACTTAGTGGCCGCATAGTCAGCTCGGCGTGCGAGACATGCTCCCAGACGATATCGCCGTCGTAAGCAATCGCGATGGCGCTGTTCAGCCGATGCGTCTTGCCCGACAGCACCTGAAGATGCTTTGTGGCATCGGTCATGTCCTTCGGCTTATGGAAGGTCTGCGGCCCAAGAGACATCGTTTGATCCGATCCGATGACGAAGCGCGTCGGAAACCGGTCGCTGACCTCCTTCGCTTTGGCCTTGGCGAGGACGAGCGCGACTGTATCCGGCGTTGCTCCCTCTCGTTCGAGGGGCTCTTCGAGCGCGCGCTCGTCAATATGGGCTGCATGCGCCTCGAAAGCGAGACCGGCATTGTGCATCAGCAGGCGGCGAAACGGGCTGGAGGATGCGAGAATGAGCTTAGGTGTCATATGGCCTCGAACATATCTGATGCTGCGCTTACCGCAGCTTCGGACGGAGGGCAACAATTGCTGCCGCTGTCTCTTCGATGGAGCGGCGTGTCACGTCAATGAGCGGCCAATTGTGCCGGGCACAAAGCGACCGCGCATATTTCAGCTCCTCCGAGATCGCAGCTCTGTCTGTATATTGCCCACGGTCAAAACCCGGTGTTGCTCCCAGGACGCGGTTTTCGCGGACTTGAGAAATCCGGTCGGTCGTGGCGATCAGGCAGACGATCAAGGGTTTGGTCGCGAGGAATAGGCTTTCCGGGAGCGGCACGCCATAAACGACTGGGATGTTGGCCGTCTTGATACCGCGATTGGCGAGGTAGATACTCGTCGGCGTCTTCGACGTCCGACTGATGCCGATGATCACGACGTCAGCATCATTGTAGTCATCAGGCATCTGGCCGTCGTCATGATCCATCGTGAAGTTGAGGGCTTCGATGCGCGCGAAGTAGCCGGCATTCATCACGTGTTGCGCGCCGACCCGGCGACGCGAGGGTGCACCGAGATAGATCTGGAATGCGTTCATGACAGGCTCTAACACGTTCACGGATGCAACACTCATCTCCGAGCAGCGTTGATCAATGAGGGTCGCGAGCTCGCGGTCGACAATCGTATAGAGAACGATGCCCGGCTGACTGTCGATCGACTGGAGAACCTGCAGGAGCTGCTTGCGATTGCGGACCAGCGGATAGACATGCTCGATTGGCTGGGCGGATTTGAATTGCGCCGAGGCAGCGCGCCCGGCCGAAATCAGTGTTTCGCCGGTCGAGTCAGAAATCAGATGCAAATGGAAGAAGTTCGTGCGGTTCTCCACGCTATTTTCCGCGACTTGTTGAAAAGACTGGACAAAGCAGAGCTAAGAGACGCGGCATGGGTAAGGCAAGGGAAAACATGCCGGCTTTTCCACAAATCGGATTTCGTGGGAGCCAATGAGCGTGCCGTGTTGGTTCTGTGGATAACGGACGACAGTTCGACTGATATCGCTCTCTTTTCCACAGTTCAACCTCAACCCGCAATCTTCTATCCACTTGGAAAGATTTTCATTTTATTACTTATCCACGATTTGCGCCAAACAACTGGACGTTCGATCCTTTCGGATCGGCGGTGGCGCGACAAAACGCTCCGGGCGTGGATAGATTTTAATCCTTGATAGAAACAGACTCTAAGAAATAGAAACCTTTTAAAATATCTTTGATTTTTTATAGGGAAGAAGCGCGTGGGTGAGAGCCGCCGGAAAATCATGAGGGTCTTGGACGGCGAGACGCTCAGCCCTCCCCCAATCTGGCTGATGAGACAGGCAGGGCGATATCTGCCAGAGTACCGGGAAACGCGCGCGAAGGCCGGAAGTTTCCTTGATCTCTGTTATACGCCTGAGCATGCAGTGGAGGTCACTCTTCAGCCCATCCGCCGCTACGGCTTTGACGCAGCCATTCTCTTTTCCGATATCCTTGTGATCCCGGATGCGATGAAGCGCAACGTTCGCTTCACCGAGGGGCATGGCCCGGAGATGGATCCAATCGATGAAGCCGCAATCGCCCGGATAGAGACCGATCGTGTCATCGACTACCTGAAGCCGGTTCTGGAAACAGTCGGGCGCCTGCGAAGCGAGTTGCCGGTCGAGACGACCCTGCTTGGCTTCTGCGGCGCTCCATGGACGGTTGCCACCTATATGATTGCCGGCCATGGTACGCCCGATCAGGCTCCGGCCAGGCTCTTTGGCTACAAGTATCCGAAGGCCTTCGAACGCCTGCTCGCGGTATTGGCTGAGGTGTCAGCCGACTACCTGGTTGCGCAGATCGATGCAGGGGCCGATGCGGTCCAGATCTTCGATTCCTGGGCTGGCGTTCTCGGTGAGCGGGAATTTGAGGCATTCGCAGTGAAGCCTGTTGCGCGGATGATTGCGTCTATCAAGGCGCGGCGGCCGAACGCTCGGGTCATTTCCTTCGCCAAGGGAGCCGGGTTCCTGCTGAAGGACTACCGCCAGAAAACGAAGGCGGATGCGATCGGGCTCGATTGGTCAGTGCCTCTGGATTTTGCTGTGGAACTGCAGAGGGACGGAGCCGTACAAGGCAATCTCGATCCGATGCGTGTCGTCGCCGGCGGCGCAGCGCTTTCGGAGGGAATCAACGATATTCTCGACAGTCTCGGCGACGGCCCGCTGATATTCAATCTCGGGCATGGGATCACGCCACAGGCCGACCCTCGGAATGTCCAGCTGCTCGTGGACCAGGTCCGCAGTTGGAGGCGCTAGTTCATGGGAAAGCAGACCGATGAGAAGCCCGGCGCCTATGCGCGTCGCCGCGCCCATTTCGCGATCCTGTTTGTCGTGCTTCTGGCCGTGGGGCTGTTTGTCTGGAATCCGGATGATCTCTACCTCTGGATCAAGGCTCTTCATGTCATCGCGGTGATTTCGTGGATGGCGGGTCTTTTCTACATGCCGCGGCTTTTCATCTATCATACCGATGCTGAGCCGGGTTCCATACAGTCGGAAACCTTCAAGGTCATGGAGCGGCGTTTGCTGAAGGTGATCATGAACCCGGCAATGATGCTAACCTGGATCTTTGGGCTTTATCTCGCTTGGTCGGTCTATGGCTTTCAGGGTGGCTGGCTGCACGCGAAGATTGGTCTCGTTGTGCTCTTGACGGCCGTGCACGTCTTTTTTTCCCGCGCGGCGCGAGCGTTCGAGCGTGATGAGAACCGCAGGCCGGCGCGCTACTGGCGTTTCATGAACGAGGCGCCAACCCTGTTGATGGTCGCGATTGTCATTCTGGTGGTGGTCAAGCCCTTCTGAGAAAACGTTGTTCGGTTAAATTTGCTTCATTTTAAGCAGCCCCCTTGCGGCGGTGATCCTTACTCGCTATTTTCGCTCCACCTCATCCTTGTGGCATGTATGTAAAGTTCGATCGTCTGCGATCTCTTCGCAGGACCGGTTACAGCCTCGACATCGCCTCCCCCCAGAATTATAGAGTAATGGTCACTTCATGGCTGAAATGAAGCTTCAAGAACTTAAGAGTAAGTCCCCGACGGATCTGCTGGCATTTGCCGAATCGCTCGAGGTCGAAAATGCGAGCACAATGCGCAAACAGGAATTGATGTTTGCCATACTAAAGGTGCTTGCGAGCCAGGATGTGGAGATCATCGGCGAAGGCGTCGTTGAAGTGCTTCAGGATGGTTTTGGCTTCCTGCGCTCGGCCAATGCCAACTATCTTCCGGGCCCAGACGATATCTATATCTCGCCTTCCCAGATCCGCCGTTTCTCGCTGAAGACCGGCGACACTGTCGAGGGTCCAATTCGCGGGCCGAAGGAAGGCGAACGCTATTTCGCGCTCCTGAAAGTCAATACGATCAATTTCGACGATCCCGAGAAGATTCGTCACAAGGTGCACTTCGACAATCTGACGCCACTTTATCCGAACGATCGCTTCAGGATGGAGTTGGATCTCCCAACGTCCAAGGATCTTTCGCCGCGCGTCATCGATCTCGTCGCGCCGCTCGGCAAAGGCCAGCGTGGACTGATCGTCGCACCGCCGCGCACGGGTAAGACTGTTCTGCTCCAGAACATCGCGCATTCGATCACTGCGAATCACCCCGAGTGCTATCTCATCGTACTCCTCATCGACGAACGTCCCGAGGAAGTCACAGATATGCAGCGTTCGGTCCGCGGCGAAGTCATTTCGTCGACGTTCGACGAACCTGCTGTGCGCCACGTCCAGGTGGCTGAAATGGTCATCGAGAAGGCAAAGCGTCTTGTGGAGCACGGCCGCGACGTTGTCATCCTGCTCGATTCGATCACGCGTTTGGGCCGCGCCTACAACACTGTCGTCCCCTCCTCTGGCAAGGTTCTCACGGGTGGTGTCGACGCAAACGCCCTGCAGCGACCGAAGCGCTTTTTCGGCGCTGCGCGTAATATCGAGGAAGGTGGCTCGCTGACGATCATCGCGACCGCTCTTATCGATACCGGCAGCCGCATGGACGAAGTGATCTTTGAAGAGTTCAAGGGAACCGGTAACTCTGAAATCGTTCTCGACCGCAAGGTTGCCGACAAACGCATTTTCCCGGCAATGGATATCCTGAAGTCCGGTACACGTAAGGAAGATCTGCTGGTGCCGCGTCAGGATCTGCAGAAGATCTTCGTGTTGCGCCGCATCTTGGCTCCGATGGGAACGACCGACGCGATAGAATTCCTAATCGACAAGCTGAAGCAGACGAAGAACAACCCAGATTTCTTCGACTCGATGAATACGTAGTGCTTAGCCGGATTCTCTAGATCAAGCCGGTCACAGCGTGGCCGGCTTTGTCGTTTGTAACAGATGTTCTCTTCAGCCTTGAACTGGAGAAGGAAGATGCTGACCAACAAGGAAACAATATTTGCGCTGTCGAGTGGCGCCGTTCCCGCCGGGCTCGCCGTGGTTCGCATCAGTGGAGAGGATACCCCGGCAGTTCTTGCCTCTCTCGTCGGTGAGTTACCCCGGCCGCGACAGGCAGCATTGCGATCGATTCGGACTCGTAACGGTCTCGTCATCGACACCGGTCTCGTCCTGTTCTTCCCGGCACCGCATTCCTTCACCGGCGAAAATGTAGCGGAACTGCACCTTCATGGCGGCCGCGCGGTTGTTGATGCCTTGCACCGCGAACTCGCTGAATTCCAAAACCTGCGGCCGGCAACGCCAGGAGAATTCTCACGGCGAGCCTTTGATAATGGGAAGCTGGATCTGATCGAGATCGAGGGCTTGGCGGATCTCATCGCGGCCGAAACGGAGATGCAGCGACGTCTTGCTGTCGAGCAGAGCTCCGGTGGCCTTTCGTCGATCTATTATGGCTGGTCCGAGCGACTGACGCGTGCCCGAGCGCTGATCGAGGCCGAGCTGGATTTTCCAGATGAGGAAGATGTACCAGGCTCTGTATCCGACCAAGTTTGGACGGACGTGGCGCGATTGATAGAGGAGATGGCGAGCCATCTCGAGCAACTGCAGGCCGGCGAGATCATCCGCGATGGATTCAAGATCGTCATCGCAGGAAGGCCGAACGCCGGCAAATCCAGCCTCATGAATGCCCTGGCGAAGCGTGACGTAGCGATCGTCACTGATATCGCTGGTACAACAAGAGATGTGCTGCAGGTAGATCTGAACGTGGACGGCTACCTTGTGAAGCTCTACGATACCGCAGGCCTTCGCGATACGGACGAAATCGTCGAACGCGAGGGGATTCGGCGCGCAGAGAGAACGATCGCGGAAGCGGACTTGTTGATCTATATCGAGGACCTTTCGGTAGATACCGCAATCGCCGAGAACCTCAATGGCGCAGTGTTAGTGGGCACGAAATGTGATCTGCCTCGTCGAAGTGTGCGAGACTATGACCTCGTGATCTCGACCGCAGATGGGACCGGCCTCGATATGCTTCGAGCCTTGATCGTGCAGCGTCTCAAGGCAAAAGTGCATCCGCACTCGATGGCGATTCCGAGCCGCGCGCGCCATAGGGATTCGCTGACGAAGTCATTGATGGCTCTGCGGGCGTCCTTGTGTGCTCCAAATCGAGGCCTGGATCTGCGGGCAGAGGATCTCCGCGCGGCCGGCGAGGCCTTAGGACGCGTGACAGGACGCGTTGATGTCGAGAACCTGCTTGATGTAATCTTTGGGGAATTCTGTATCGGAAAATGATTCACGTGAAACATCCAAATCGCACCCTGGCGCTTGGTTTCACGTGAAACGCCTTGACTCGCCCGATGACATCGCTCATCACCTGACGATCTCAGGAGCTTGAATATGAACACCTCACGGTTCGATGTCATCGTCATCGGTGGCGGGCATGCGGGATGCGAAGCCGCTGCCGGCGCAGCGCGCCTTGGCGCTAAGACGGCGTTGGTGACCCATCGGCGCGATACCATTGGAATCATGTCGTGCAATCCAGCGATTGGCGGACTTGGTAAGGGCCACCTCGTTCGAGAGATCGATGCCATGGATGGGCTCATGGGTCGGGTTGCCGACGCTGCCGGTATTCAATTCCGGATGCTGAATAGGAAGAAGGGACCAGCTGTTCGCGGCCCGCGCACGCAGGCTGATCGAAAGCTTTATCGACAGGCGATGCTCGCGGAAGTTGAGAGCATCGGGAATCTCACCGTGCTCGAGGGGGATGCCTGCGATCTATCCATAAGGGATGGTCGGGTTGCGGCTGTTGTCATGAAAGATAGCCAGATTCTCTCCTGCACATCGGTCGTCCTGACAACCGGCACTTTCCTACGAGGGCTTATTCATATCGGCGATCAGAAGATACCGGCTGGTCGCGTTGGCGAGGCGCCATCCGTTGGTCTTTCTCAGACACTCTTGAGTTTGGGTCTTCGTCTCGGACGTTTGAAGACCGGTACGCCGGCGCGGCTGGATGGAACGAGCATTGATTGGGAAAGTGTCGGCCGGCAGGGCGCTGATGAAGAGCCCGTCCCTTTCTCATTCATGACTGATCATATCTCAAACCCTCAGATCGAATGCGGCGTCACGCGCACGACCGAGGCAACCCATCGTATCATCGTCGAGAACCTGAAACGCTCGGCAATGTACTCAGGGCAGATCGAAGGGGTTGGACCGCGTTATTGCCCATCAATCGAGGACAAACTCGTCAAGTTTGGCGAGCGCGATGGACATCAGGTGTTTCTTGAGCCGGAAGGCCTCGACGATGACACAGTCTATCCGAACGGCATCTCCACGTCCCTGCCCGCTGAGATACAGAATGCATTCATTCGTACGATTCCCGGTCTCGAACGTGTTCGGATTCTGCAGCCCGGCTATGCAATCGAATACGATCATGTGGATCCGCGCGAATTGAAACCATCCCTTGAAGTTAAAAAAATGCCGGGCCTGTTCCTGGCTGGCCAGATAAATGGGACCACCGGCTACGAGGAGGCGGCGGCACAGGGTCTTGTCGCAGGAATCAATGCGGCGCGTTTGGCTGGCGGCCAGGACGAAGTGCGCTTCAGCAGGACCGATTCCTATATCGGGGTGATGATCGATGATCTGACGTCTCGTGGTGTGGCGGAGCCGTACCGTATGTTTACATCTCGTGCCGAGTACCGGTTGTCGCTAAGAGCGGACAATGCGGATATCCGTCTGACGCCTCTGGCAATTCAGATAGGCACGGCCTCTGCAGACCGGCGGGATCGCTTTCAGGCATATTGCGATGCGCTGGATGCGAGTCGCGCCAAACTAACGGCGCTCTCTGTGACGCCAAGCGAAGCAGGCCGCTTTGGTCTCAAGCTGAACCGGGACGGCCAACGACGCTCGGCTTACGATCTCCTGTCCTATCCGGATTATAACCTGGAGCATCTTAAACAGATTTGGCCGGCGCTGGCAGAGATTGGTAACCGCGTGGCTGAAGCCTTGGAGATCGAAGCGAGTTATGCCGTTTACATGCAGCGGCAATCTGCGGATGTCGCTCATGTGAAACGAGATGAGGATCGCCTGATACCGGCCGACTTCGATTTTGCCGTGCTTTCTGGCCTATCTAACGAGCTAAAGCAGAAGTTGCGCAGCGTCCGCCCCTACAACCTTGCGCAGGCGACCAAGATTGATGGGATGACGCCTGCTGCCATTTCGCTGCTGCTTGTGCACCTGCGACGCGGCTCTATGGACGTTGCGACATCCGCCTGAAGTTCCTCATTGCAACCCGCGAGAGTCCTACCATGCATCTGAACGGCCGGCGTGTTTCACGTGAAACACAGGAGCGCCTCGAACACTTCGTGGCCCTCTTTCAAAAATGGGCAAGGGCCGTCAACCTGACCGCACCCTCGACGCTAGATGACGCCTGGAACCGGCACATCGCGGACTCTGCCCAGATCTTCCAGCTCCAACCAGCGCCTTTCATCTGGGTCGATCTGGGCAGTGGCGGCGGCTTTCCGGGTGTCGTGACAGCCATTCTGTTGGCGGAGCTCGGCGATGGATGGGTCCATCTAGTCGAGAGTAATCACAAGAAAGCGGCCTTCCTGCGAACAGCTCTTCGTGAGACCGGTGGCAGGGGTTCTATCCACGCCGTTCGAATTGAGGATGCCCCGTCGATCGTCGAAAATTGCGATTTCGTTTCGGCACGGGCACTTGCCGACCTCGGAAAGCTCTTGGCGTATGTTGAGCCGTGGGCACTACGGAATGCAGATCTTCGCGCTTACTTTCATAAAGGCCGGGATTATCGCGCCGAGATTGAGAAAGCGCATGGTGGCTGGGGATTCGATCTGTTAGAACATAAGAGCGCTGTTGGGCAGGATTCCGTTGTCTTGGAAATCTTCAATCTCCAGCGCGTGGCTTAACAGATCGGGCTTTGGCTATGGCTGGCGAACGAAATCGTATAATCACCATTGCAAATCAGAAGGGCGGCGTCGGGAAGACCACGACTGCCATCAACCTCGCCACGGCCCTCGCTGCGATCGGCGAACGGGTCTTGATCGTTGACCTTGATCCGCAAGGCAATGCAAGCACGGGGTTGGGGATTGATCGTAAACATCGCCGGCTATCTTCCTATGATCTTTTGCTGGGCGATTACGGCATCGACGAGGTGTCGCAAGAAACGGCCGTTCCAAACCTTTACATTGTGCCGTCGACAATGGACCTGCTGGGGATCGAGATGGAGATTGCGACCCAGAACGATCGCGTATTCAAGCTGAAGAAGGCGCTCGCTAGGGAAGAGGCTTTCCGCTTCTCTTATATCCTCGTTGACTGCCCGCCTTCCTTTAATCTCCTCACCATGAACGCTATGGCCGCGGCACATTCCGTGCTTGTGCCATTGCAGTGCGAGTTTTTTGCGTTGGAGGGTCTGAGCCAGCTTCTAGAGACCGTCGATCAAGTTAGGCGCACCGTCAACCCTCGCCTCGATATCCAAGGCATCGTGCTGACGATGTTCGATTCCCGCAACAATCTGGCGCAGCAGGTTGTCAACGATGTTCGCACGCATCTCGGGGAGAAGGTCTACCACACGTTGATTCCACGAAACGTTCGCGTATCAGAGGCGCCATCCTATGGCAAGCCGGCAATCCTGTATGATTTGAAGTGTGCGGGGAGCCAGGCATATCTGCAGTTGGCGTCGGAAGTTATCCAGCGCGAGCGCCAACGTCTCGCGGCTTGATTTGAAGAAGATAATGGCGAGTTAGACATGAACGATGACGTCTCGAAGAGAAGACTTGGTCGCGGCTTGGCTGCATTGATTGGCGAGATGGATCAGCCGATGCCGGTTGATACTGCGAGACCGGGCGTCAGTGCCGATCGGATGGTGCCGATCGAGTTCGTCAGCCGCAACCCACGCAATCCTCGGCGGTTCTTCGACGACGGCGAATTGCATGAACTGGCGAGTTCCATCCGGCAGCACGGTATCGTGCAGCCCGTTGTGGTTCGCACAATGGCGAGCAGCCAGTTCGAGATCATTGCCGGCGAAAGGCGGTGGCGGGCAGCGCAGCTCGCCGGCCTCATTGAGATCCCTGTCATCGTGCGCGACGTCGATGACAAGACGGCTCTCGAGATCGCGATTGTTGAAAACGTTCAGCGCTCGGATCTTAACCCGCTTGAAGAGGCGCTGGGCTACGAGCAGCTCATGGCGGAGTATGGCTACACACAGAACGATCTCGGCGAAATTATCGGTAAAAGCCGGAGTCATGTGGCGAATTCGCTCCGTCTTCTGAAGTTGCCGGAGCCTGTTCGAGACCTCTTGGCGGCTGGCAGCCTCTCGGCTGGCCATGCCCGCGCCTTGGTGCCGACGTCTGACCCGATCGCCCTCGCTCGCACCATTGTATCAAAGGGCATGTCTGTGCGTGACGCTGAGCGTTTGGCCCAGAACGACATCAAGGCTCAGTCCGAGCCGAAGACGCTGGCGCATCAAAAGGATCAGAAGGATTCAGATACGCTCGCCTTGGAACGTACGCTGTCGGATGCACTCGGCCTGGACGTGGCGATTAACCACAAAGCAAGCGGCGGCCAGATAAAAATTTCCTATAAGTCATTGGAACAACTGGAAGAAATCTGCCGACTGCTCGAGCGCCGCTGAGGACGCTGCTATCGACGCGCCGATTGCAGCGTCGTTGAAAGCAGTGTTTGGAGTGCGATGCTATCTTCCAGGGATGCGCGCCTGCGGGTCTGTAGGATTGCGGCCTGCAGACGATTTGCCTCTCGTGCCGCAGCTTCGGCGGACCAGGTGCGTAGCGCTTGCTCAATGATCGGCTTTCGTCGAAAATGCAGATGACGACCCAGTGTCTGCATGACCTGTGCGGCCGGCAACCGTTTTTCTTCCATCTCCGTCTTCATGGCCTCAAGGAGCTGAAATTGCTTCAGGCAGGCCTGAATGACGAGAAACACAGCAGTCTTCGACGATATGATCTTGTGCATCGCGTGCAAGAAGCTGCCGGGATTGCCGCTTAGTATGGCATCGACGGCGTCGTCGACCGAGATCGCGCTGGCGTCGCCTATAATGTCCGTAACATGGTGCTCTTCGATCGTCGATTTACCGCGGCAATAGAGCGCGAGCTTCCGCAACTCGTTGCGAGAGGCAATACGATCCCCACCGATAAGTTCCAGTAAGGCTTGGCGCGCCGTGGGTGTAATGCCAAGGCCAGCGCTGGAGAGTTCGTTATCTATCAGGCTGTTGAGTGCGCGGGTATCGTCCGCATAGCAGGGTATTGCCACGATGTTGCGCGCTGTTTCGGCTCCCTTGCGTAGCAGCGAACCCTTCTTGAGGTCTCCAGCTTCGATGACAATGAAGGTGGCCTCCGGCATGCTCGCTGAAAGAGCCTGCAGGGAATCGACGAGATATTTTTCGTTTGACGCGCCCCGGATCCAGATAAGCTTGTCCCCACCAAAAAGGCCGATCGCGCCGGCCTCGTCCAAAAGACGCCCTTGATCCCGCTGCAAATCTGCAATGTCGAGCTTTATCAGGGAAAAGGGATCGTCAAGCGAAACGCCTGTCTTGGCGGCAAGCAAGGACGCGCGCTCGGAAACAAGGCCGCGATCCGGTCCGTAGACGACGAATAGTCGGTAGTTGCGGGCGGATCGTTCGAGGAAGCCTTCAAATTCGTGCGATTTGATTTCTGCCACGCATCCCTTCCTTAGCGGCCGAGCGCAGCCGCAATATCGGCACCGACGAACTCGGCAGCCTGCCGCGCGGCGCGGTTTTCTGCGTCCCGGATCGCACGCTGCTTGGCAAACTCCTGGGCCGGGAAGTCAAGCAGGGCTGTGGCGTAGCGATTGCCGGCTTTGATGACATGGCCATCCTTCGTCGACTTCAGAGTGTAGTCAACGCTGACGGTCGCGCGGCCGGCCAGTGATTCGTCAGACGACGGCACAAGAAGAGTGCTGATGACATTCGAGCGAGCGCTAAACTCGACCTCGTACTCCGGGTTCGCGGGCTCGCCAGCGCCGCGCGAAGCGATGAAGATCAGCCGATTGCGGACCTCCTGCCCAACCCGAGAAGTCGCCTCCGAGAAGCCCACGGAAGCGAGTTTACCCGCGACGCCCGAGCTTTCGGAATAGAGAGGGCGAACCTGGCAGGATGCGAAAAAAGCCGTGGATGCAAGGATTGCGGCAATGCCAGCGCCGCGCACCAGCTTAAAAGCGATATCAAACGACAATGTTCACAATCCTTTGCGGAACCACGATGATCTTCTTCGGCGTCTGACCGTTCAGAAGCTTCCTGACGTCATCCAATGCGAGTACAGCCTGGGTAACAGCATTCTGATCTGCGTCGCGGGAAATTGTCAATTCGGCGCGCTTCTTGCCGTTGATCTGAACCGGCAAAACCACATCGTTTTCAACCACTAGGGCCTCGTCATAGTGCGGCCAGTCCGTCCGCGCCAGCAATGCGCTGTTGCCCAGCGCTGTCCAGCACTCCTCCGCCAAATGCGGCGTCATCGGCGCGACCATTTGGATAAGGATTTCTGCAGCGTCACGCACGGCAGCGCGATACGCCAGATCGCCCTCGCCCGCGGCAACCGTGGTCAGCGGCGAGGCGAGTGCATTGACGAGTTCATAAATCCGCGCGACAGCCTTGTTGAACCATAGGCGGTCATAGTCATTCTGGACGGCTTTCAGCGTCTTGTGCGCAACCTGCGAAATAGCCTGAGCCTCGCCGTTCTTAGCCGGCATCGGCGTGACATCCTTGAGGGTATCCGCCGCCTCGGCAATCAAGCGCCACAGCCGCTGCGTAAACCGGTGCGCGCCCTCGACTCCCGCTTCCGACCAGATGACGTCACGTTCCGGCGGTGAATCCGAAAGCACGAAGAAGCGGGCAGTGTCTGCGCCGTAAGATGCGATGATATCGTCCGGATCGACGACATTCTTCTTCGACTTCGACATCTTCTCGATCGATCCGATGGCGACTTCTTCGTCATCGGACAGGAGATAGGCGCGGCGTTTTCCATCCAGTTCCTCGATCCGAATGTCTGCCGGCGCGACCCATTCCCGGCTCATTCCAGAGCCGCGGCTGTACGTCTCGTGAACAACCATCCCCTGCGTGAAGAGACCTTTGAAGGGCTCCGTCGCGTCGACATGGCCTGTTTCGCGCATCGCCCGGGTGAAAAAGCGGGAATAGAGCAGATGCAGGATCGCGTGCTCAATGCCGCCGATGTACTGATCGACCGGCAGCCACCGATTGGCAGCGCTCGGATCGGTCGGCTTATCCTCCCACGGCGCCGTAAAGCGCGTGAAGTACCAGCTCGAATCGACAAAAGTGTCCATCGTATCGGTTTCACGTCGTGCCTCCTTGCCGCATTGCGGACAGGCAACATGCCGCCATGTCGGATGACGATCGAGCGGATTGCCGGGCTGATCGAAGGTTACGTCCTCCGGCAGCTTCACCGGCAGGTCCTTCTTCGGGACTGGAACGACGCCGCAGTCATCGCAGTGGATCACCGGTATCGGGCAGCCCCAGTAGCGCTGGCGCGAGATGCCCCAATCACGCAAGCGGAAGTTAACCTGGCGCTCGCCCTGGGGAGCATTGCCAAGCGGCATCGATGACAGCAGGTCCGCGACAAGCTCGAATGCCTCGCTGGTGGTCTTGCCGTCGAGGAAGCGCGAGTTGATCATCACGCCGTCGCCGTCATAGGCAACATCGCCAACGCTGAACGTCGCAGCGTCGCCATCTGCCGGCATGACAACCGGAACGACGGGCAGACCGTACTTGCGTGCGAAATCGAGGTCGCGCTGATCGCCTGACGGGCAGCCAAAAATCGCGCCAGTCCCGTAGTCCATAAGGACGAAGTTCGCGATGTAGACAGGCAGTTCCCACGAAGGATCAAGCGGATGCTTTACCCGTATGCCGGTCTCGATGCCTTTCTTCTCCGCGGTTTCCAGCGCCGCGAGCGACGTGCCGGCACGACGGCATTCTTCGCAGAAAGCATCGATGGTCGGATTGTTCGCCGCGGCATCCTTCGCCAGCGGATGGTCGGCTGCGATCGCCAGGAACGAGGCGCCAAACAGCGTGTCCGGGCGCGTCGTATAGACCGTAATTTCGGTTTCCCCGGCCGGAGCTGCCTCTTCAACAATCTCCCAGCGCAGCATCATGCCTTCGGAGCGGCCGATCCAGTTCTTCTGCATCAGTCGGACCTTCTCAGGCCACTGGTCAAGGGTGTCCAACGCCTCGAGCAAGTCCTGGCTGAAGTCGGTGATCTTGAAGAACCACTGCGTCAATTCGCGTTGCTCGACGAGTGCGCCCGAACGCCAGCCACGTCCGTCGATAACCTGTTCGTTGGCCAGCACCGTATTGTCGACCGGATCCCAGTTCACCTTCGACTGCTTGCGGTAGACGAGCCCCTTCTCGAGGAAATCCAGGAAAAGATGCTGTTGGTGCTGGTAGTAGGTGACATCGCAGGTCGCAAACTCGCGGCTCCAATCCAGTGAGAGGCCCATCGCCTTCAACTGGGACTTCATCGACGCGATATTCTGGTAGGTCCAGGAAGCCGGATGTACACCGCGCTCCATTGCTGCATTCTCGGCCGGCATGCCAAAGGCGTCCCACCCCATGGGATGCAGCACGTTATAGCCACGGGCGCGCTTGTAGCGGGCGACGACGTCACCCATCGCGTAGTTTCGCACATGGCCCATGTGGATGCGACCGGATGGATACGGAAACATTTCGAGGACGTAATACTTGTCGCGCGGATCGCTGTTATCGGTCTCGAAGACCTTCGCCTCGTTCCATTTCTGCTGCCAGCGAGGTTCAGCATCGCGCGGGTTATAACGTTCGGTAGCCATGGTATTCGTATTTCCGAAAAATCAGGGGAAGTTGGTGGTGACCTTCACCATGAAACCACCGTAGCGTCAAGTTTTACGGGCACAGCAAGCGTCCGATCGCGGTCTACTGGCCACGATTTCAGACGTGTGGGCCTTGGCAAGCACAGCCCGGGCGTTTAGTGCATTGCAATCTTCTCATGCGGTCATGTCGAGGCGAGTGATGGAACTTGAAGAGCGATTGAACGATGTGCGCTCGCGTATCGCTGCAGCCGAGCAGCAGGGCGGGCGATCGGCGGGTTCGGTTCAGCTTGTCGCCGTCTCAAAGACATTCGACGCAGACGCAATCGGTGCAGCGCTTCGGGCCGGCCAACGGATCTTTGGCGAAAACAGGGTTCAGGAAAGCCAGCTAAAATGGCCCGAACTGAAATCCGAAACGCCTGGCATCGAACTTCATCTCATCGGCCCACTGCAGTCAAACAAGGCGGCAGAGGCAGTCGCGCTATTTGATGTCATTGAAACCATCGATCGAGAGAAGATCGCCCGTGTGCTGGCGGACGAGATGAGGCGTCAAACGAAGGATCCTCGCCTCTATGTCCAGGTCAATACGGGGCTTGAGCCGCAGAAGGCCGGCATCGCGCCGAATGACGTCGCGGTGTTTGTCGCTTTCTGTCGCGACGAACTCGGCCTCGCCATCGAGGGATTGATGTGCATCCCGCCGGCAGAGGAAAATCCCGGCCCACATTTCGCGTTGCTTGCCAAGCTCGCAAAGGTTTGCGGCGTCGAGAAACTGTCGATGGGAATGTCCGGGGATTATGAAACGGCCATCGCTTTCGGGGCAACCAGCGTTCGCGTAGGCTCTGCGATCTTCGGCGCCCGCTGATACGCTGCTTTCGTCGGGCTTCCTCTCCAGGCCTAGCTTTCCTAGATTGATAAGGACAAGTTGGATGTTCTGGGGAGGAGAAAATGCACGGAAACTATCGCCAGACCTATGCCAGATGGAAAAGCGATCCAGAGGCATTCTGGCGCGAGGCGGCGGCGGAAATCAGCTGGTTCAAACAACCGGAGCGGACTTTCTCACCAGAGGATGGCCCATACGGCCGTTGGTTCCTTGGGGGCGAAACCAACACCTGCTTCAATTGCCTTGACCGCCATGTCCGGGCCGGCCGCGGCGACGATACCGCATTTATCTACGATAGCCCGGTTAGCGGTGCGAAGGCTGCATTTAGCTATGGCGAAGTCCTTGCCGAAGTGAGCGCCATTGCAGCGACGCTGCGACAACGTGGGATCGCGAAGGGCGACCGCGTCATCATTTATATGCCAATGGTGCCGCAAGCCATCTTTTCAATGCTTGCCTGCGCCCGTATCGGCGCGGTTCATTCCGTGGTGTTCGGCGGCTTTGCGGCAAACGAGCTCGCCGCACGCATCGACGATTCGGGAGCGAAACTGATCCTCACGGCAAGTTGCGGGCTCGAACCGGGACGTGTCGTTCCATACAAGCCGCTGGTCGATCAGGCGATTTCAATCGCCAAGTCGAAGCCTGCCCATTGTCTTGTGTTGCAGAGGCCGCAGCTTGCGGCTGAGCTGATCGATGGTCGCGACGAGGATTTCGAAACTGCCGTTGCGAGAAATCGCGGCGTTACTATTGAATGCACCCCCGTCAGTGCAATGGACGAACTCTATATTCTCTACACATCCGGGACGACGGGTCAGCCGAAAGGCGTCGTGCGCGACAATGGCGGTCACATGGTCGCCCTCGCCTGGTCAATGGCCAACATCTTCGGCGTCAAGCAAGGTGAAGTGTTCTGGGCAGCTTCCGATATAGGTTGGGTCGTCGGCCATTCCTACATCGTCTATGCACCGCTTTTAGTAGGCGCTACCAGCGTGATTTTTGAGGGAAAGCCGGTTGGCACGCCGGATGCCGGCGTCTTCTGGCGCATCGCCTCAGAGCACGATGTCCGCGTTCTTTTCACCGCACCCACTGCTTTCCGCGCCATTCGCCGCGAAGACAGCGATGGTATTCACATCAAGGCCTATGCGATGCCGAATTTCCGTGCCCTGTTCCTGGCGGGAGAGCGTGCGGATCCGGAGACACTGAAATGGGCCGAGCGAATGCTAGACGTTCCGGTGATCGATCATTGGTGGCAAACGGAAACCGGATGGCCGATGGTGGCGAACCCGCTCGGTCTTGAGGTCTTGCCGGTGAAGCATGGCTCACCATCGGTGGCCATGCCCGGTTATGCTATCCGCGTGCTTGATGATGCCGGCCACTCGGTTGCGTCGGGGACGCTTGGGAATATCGTTGTCAAGCTTCCCCTGCCCCCCGGTTGCCTCCCCACGTTGTGGAATGCTGATGAGCGTTTCCGTTCGGCCTATCTGGCAGAGTTTCCTGGCTACTACAAAACTGCTGACGCCGGCTATATCGACGAAGATGGCTATCTCTTCATCATGTCGCGCACCGACGACATCATCAACTGCGCTGGTCATCGACTGTCGACGGGGGCAATGGAGGAGGTTTGCGCTACGCATCCAGATGTTGCCGAATGCGCGGTTGTCGGAATTGTTGATCCGCTGAAGGGCCAGGTACCTTGTGGCTTTCTCGTCCTGAAGAAAAATGTTTCACGGGAAACATCGGCGATCGAATCGGAAGTCGTGACGCTGATCCGCGACGCGATCGGCCCGGTCGCCGCATTCAAGACCGCAATAATCGTCGACCGCCTTCCGAAGACCCGCTCCGGCAAGATATTGCGCGGCACGATCCAGAAGATCGCCGACGGCGTGCCGTGGAAAATGCCAGCGACGATCGACGATCCCACTATTCTCGAGGAGATAGCCGAAGCGCTACGCAAGCGTGGGTTCGGTTCCCTACCGATGTAGGCGCAAAAGAAAAGGCCCCGCTTACGCAGGGCCTTGTGTGTCGATCATCAAAGAGGATCAATACTGATCGTCTTCGTCCTCGTCTTTCGGAGAAGATTTCAGAGACTTGAGCTTTGCGAAGACGGCATCGGCATCGATTTCCTTCTCCTCTTCCCGCTCATGCGGCGTCAGGCGCTCTGTCTCGTGCGCCGACTGCAGGGTTGCACCAAGCTCGGCGGCGGTCGGCAGCGGACGGCCCTTCGCCGCCTTCTCGACTTCCATGTCGAGGTCGATCTGGCTGCAAAGACCGAGTGTTACCGGGTCCATCGGCGCGAGATTCGCAGAGTTCCAGTGAGTGCGTTCGCGAATCTGCTCGATCGTCGACTTCGTGGTGCCAACCAGGCGAGAAATCTGAGCATCCTTCAGTTCCGGATGATTGCGCACCAGCCAGAGAATGGCGTTCGGACGATCCTGGCGCTTGGAAACCGGCGTGTAGCGCGGGCCGCGGCGCTTGGATTCGGGTACGCGAACCTTGGGCTCGGAGAGCTTCAGCTTGTGCGCCGGGTTTTTTTCAGCGCGGGCGATTTCGTCGCGCGAAAGCTGACCGGTCGCAATCGGATCGAGACCTTTGATGCCCTGCGCGGCTTCGCCGTCGGCAATTGCCTTCACTTCGAGCGGATGCAGTCTGCAGAACTGAGCGATCTGGTCGAAAGACAGGGCTGTGTTGTCGACGAGCCAGATGGCAGTCGCCTTCGGCATGAGCAATTGTTGAGCCATGGATATAGTCCTTCTGTCGTCCGCGCCGGTGTCGCGGTCCGTGGATTGTCACCACTATGTCCGGGAAATATGGCGCTATATAACCGCAGTGACGCAGAATTGCAATTGATCACGAATGAAATGACCTTTGTCTAATTGCCGGGCAAATGTGACCTGCTATGAATGCCCACAGCCAGTCCGGGCTGCTTCGCTTTTTGGTCGCCCGGTGTCCGAGTGAGGAGGAATTCCATGACCGAAAAGATCTACCCGGTGCAAAAGCCGGTGAAGAACCATGCGCTTATCGATAAGGCCAAGTACGAGCAATGGTACGAGGAAAGCGTCGAGAACCCCGACAAGTTCTGGGGCAAGCATGGCAAGCGGATCGACTGGTTCAAGCCCTACACGAAGGTCAAGAACACGTCTTTCACCGGTCGGGTCTCGATCAAGTGGTTCGAGGACGGGCAGACGAACGTTTCGTACAACTGTATTGACCGGCACCTGAAGACCAACGGCAATCAGGTGGCTATCATCTTCGAGGGCGACAATCCCTACGTCGACAAGAAGATCACCTACAACGAGCTCTATGAGCATGTTTGCCGCATGGCGAACGTCATGAAGAAGCATGGCGTCAAGAAGGGTGATCGCGTCACCATCTATATGCCGATGATTCCTGAGGCGGCCTATGCGATGCTCGCATGCGCCCGCATTGGGGCGGTCCATTCAGTCGTGTTCGGCGGTTTCTCGCCGGAAGCACTGGCCGGCCGTATCGTTGATTGCGAATCCACTTTCGTGATCACCTGCGATGAAGGGGTGCGTGGTGGCAAGCCGGTGCCGCTGAAAGACAATACCGATACGGCAATTCATATCGCCGCTCGGCAGCATGTCATCGTCGACAAGGTTCTTGTGGTACGCCGCACGGGCGGCAAGACCGGCTGGGCGCCGGGCCGCGACCTCTGGTACCATCAGGAAACCGCTACGGTTAAGCCGGAGTGCCCAGCGGTGAAGATGAAGGCGGAGGATCCGCTGTTCATCCTCTACACCTCCGGCTCCACCGGAAAGCCAAAAGGTGTCTTGCATACGACGGGTGGCTACCTCGTCTATGCGGCAATGACCCATGAATATGTGTTCGACTACCACCCCGGTGATATCTACTGGTGCACCGCCGACGTAGGCTGGGTGACCGGACATTCCTACATCGTCTACGGTCCGCTTGCGAACTGTGCGACGACGCTGATGTTCGAAGGCGTGCCGAATTTTCCCGATCAGGGCCGATTCTGGGAGGTCATCGACAAGCACAAGGTCAATATCTTCTACACTGCGCCGACGGCGATTCGCTCGCTGATGGGCGCCGGCGACCATTTCGTTACGCGCTCGTCGCGCTCAAGCCTGCGCCTACTCGGAACGGTTGGCGAGCCGATCAACCCAGAAGCCTGGGAATGGTACTACAATGTGGTTGGCGACAAGCGCTGCCCGGTGATCGATACGTGGTGGCAGACGGAAACCGGCGGCCACATGATTACACCGCTGCCAGGCGCGACCGACTTGAAGCCAGGCTCGGCGACATTCCCATTCTTCGGCGTCAAGCCGCAGCTCGTCGACAATGAAGGCAAGGTGCTGGAGGGTGCCGCCGACGGGAACCTCTGCATTACCGACAGCTGGCCGGGGCAGATGCGTACTGTCTATGGCGACCACGAGCGCTTCATCCAGACCTACTTCTCGACCTACAAAGGCAAGTATTTTACTGGCGATGGCTGCCGACGGGATGAGGACGGCTACTACTGGATCACCGGTCGCGTTGATGACGTGCTGAACGTGTCGGGTCACCGCCTGGGCACCGCCGAGGTCGAATCGGCACTCGTTTCGCACAATCTTGTCTCGGAAGCGGCTGTCGTCGGCTATCCTCACCCGATCAAGGGCCAGGGCATCTATTGCTACGTCACCCTCATGGCCGGCAATGAAGGTTCGGACGATTTGCGCCAGCAACTGGTCAAGCACGTTCGCAGCGAAATCGGCCCAATCGCCGCTCCTGACAAGATACAGTTCGCGCCGGGGCTTCCGAAGACCCGTTCGGGCAAGATCATGCGCCGTATCCTGCGGAAGATCGCCGAGGACGACTTCGGCTCTCTGGGCGATACTTCGACGCTTGCCGATCCGGCTGTTGTCGACGACCTGATTGCCAACCGCCAGAACAAGGCGACAGCCTAAACAAAGGGCCGCTCCGAGCGATCGGGGCGGCATTCTCTTCGGGACAGATTTCTCGCGGCTTTCGGCCGCCGTTGTTGAGCTTTACGATCCCTTCCTCTCAGAGATCCTGAGCCGGATTCCTGCCATCCGAAAGGGTGACATTTGCCAAGCATACGGCCGAAATTCTTGCGTAAGCCGGATCTCGGGTGATCTGGATGTCACGGTTTCCAGTGCGTGGCGAGCATCGATCCCCGCGCGCCTTATTTCGGCGCATCTGGAGTGCATCTTCGGCGCGTCGATGCCGCGAATCCGCACGTTGCTGCGGCCTAGGTCGCTTCGTCCAGCAGCGTGTCGCCACCGATCGCCCTCAGGGTCGCGGCCGACACAGGCCCTTCAATTTCGTCTCGCGCCCCAGACGTGACCGGAATCACAATAAAGGCCAATGCGACAAGGGAGCAATCCTTCCCATGAAGGGTATAAATTCCGACCAATAAGGACCGCGAATAGGAATATTTACTTAGAAATCGATCGCTCTGCCGTTGATTTCCCAGTCCCCGAAGCGGGAAGGATCTGCACCGCCGCGGCCACCTGTCTCCGGCGGCATTTCTACCGGCTTCTCGTTTCGGCGACGCTCTTCAGCCTCGGCAAGCGCGCGCTTGGCAGCCGGCGAGAGCAACTTGTGGGGAGCCTCGGCGGCTTCAGTCGCCAGGGTTTCGTTGTTATCATTATCCGCTGCCTGCATCCCGCGATTCCGCCCGAAAAACATTGAAAATGGCTGGTGAATGACCAAATCATAGTGCGCCGGCGCCGCAATTGAAACCCTGTTGCCTTGTGCGGTCTGCTTAGGGGTATTTTGGAGATAGCGATGAACCTCGTCCGTACAGCCATGTTGCTCGCCTTCATGACCGCTTTGTTCATGGCCGTCGGCTTTCTGATTGGCGGGCGCGGCGGCATGATGATTGCGTTCGTGATCGCCGCTGGCATGAACTTCTTTTCCTACTGGAATTCCGACCGCATGGTGCTTTCGGCCTATCACGCGCAGGAGATAGACGAGCGCAATGCGCCGGAGTTCTTCGCAATCATAAGGGATCTGGCGCGTAGTGCCGGCCTCCCCATGCCGAAGGTCTATCTTTACGACAGCGCGCAACCAAACGCTTTCGCGACGGGTCGCAATCCTGAGAACGCTGCCGTTGCTGCCTCCACCGGCTTATTGAGCGCGCAGACACCGGAAGAGGTCGCCGGCGTCATGGCGCATGAGCTCGCCCACGTGCAAAACCGCGATACCTTGACGATGACCATCACGGCGACGCTCGCCGGCGCGATCTCCATGCTGGGCAATTTTGCGTTCTTTTTCAGTGGCAACCGGGAAAACAACAACAATCCGCTCGGTTTCATAGGAGTGTTGCTGGCGATGATTGTCGCGCCGCTTGCCGCGATGATCGTTCAGATGGCCATCAGCCGGACGCGCGAATACTCGGCCGATCGCCGTGGCGCGGAGATTTGCGGCAATCCGCTTTGGCTTGCTTCGGCACTTGGCAAGATCGCGCGGAGCGCGTCGCATGTGCCGAACTACGATGCCGAGCGCAACCCGGCAACCGCCCATATGTTCATCGTCAATCCGCTGACCGGCGCCGGCATGGATAACCTGTTCTCCACACACCCGAACACGGAAAACCGGATTGCGGCGCTGCAGGAAATGGCACGCAGCGGGATGAATGTCTCGACGCCGCCGGCTCGCGCTGATAATCCGATGCGCAAATCGCGTTCGGTTCCGGATACCGGTCTTGATCGCGGTGGTTCCCAACCGCCGAAAGGTCCGTGGTCTTGAATTCAGACGGCAAGAAGAAGCCATTTCGTAAGCCAAAGCCTTCCAGCGCGGGGCCTGTCCTTGGGCCGGTAAAACCTGGATTGCAGGTTCGTGCCGCTGCGGCCAAGATCCTGGCAGCGGTCGTTGACCGGAAGCTCGCGCTTGACGGCGCGCTGGACAATGAGCATGGCAATCCGGCTTACAAGGCTCTCAACGAGGGTGACCGCGCACTGGTGCGCGCCATTCTCAATGCGACGTTGCGGCATTTGCCACGCATAGATGCCGCGATTTCCCGCCTGCTTGAATCGCCGCTTCCCGAAGGCGCGCGGGCATTGCATCATGTTCTCGCGGTTGCCGCGGCGCAGATCCTCTACCTCGATGTGCCGGATCATGCCGCGGTCGATCTCGCGGTCGAGCAATCAAATCAAGACCCGCGCAATCGTCGCTTTGCCAAGTTGGTAAACGCTGTCCTACGCCGTCTTGGCCGCGAGAAAGAGGAGGTCCTCGCCGAGATCAGCAACATTCCGGTGATGCCGGAATGGTTTCTTCAAAGGCTCGAAAAAGCCTACGGCAAGGAGAAGGCACAGTCGATTTCTGAAGCGCAACTCGAGCCGGCAGCGATCGATCTCACTGTCAAGGCCGATGCGCAAAGCTGGGCGGAACGTTTGGGTGGTTTTGCGCTGCCGACCGGTGGTGTGCGGCTGGCCGCCTTCGAGGGCGGTATTCCCTCCCTCGAGGGATTTGCGGAGGGCGCATGGTGGGTTCAGGACGCAGCCGCCAGTATCCCCGCTCAACTCTTTGGTGACCTGACAGGGAAACGCGTTGCCGATCTATGTGCGGCCCCTGGCGGAAAGACGGCCCAACTGGTGTTCGCTGGCGGCGACGTCACGGCGGTCGAGCAATCCGAAAACCGTATCAAGCGTTTGCGAGCCAATCTCGATCGGCTAGGACTGAGTGCCGAAACGGTCGCTAGCGACCTGACGAAGTACGAGCCAGCGGAGCTTTTTGACGCGATACTACTGGATGCGCCCTGCTCATCGACGGGGACGACGCGCCGGCATCCGGATGTGCTCTGGGCCAAGGGACCGGCAGACATAGCGAAACTTGCAGTGCTTCAGGAGCGCCTGCTGCGCCACGCACTCACCTTGCTGAAGCCGGGTGGCACAATCGTCTTTTCCAATTGCTCGCTTGATCCCACCGAGGGAGAAGAGGTCGCAGCCCGCGTCCTTTCGGATACACCGATGGTCGAGCGAGTTGCAATTGATGCCAAGCGTTGGCCGGGGCTCGAGTCTGCTATCAGTCCCCTCGGCGAATTCCGCACGACACCTGACATGCTGGACGTTCCCTCCGGTTTTGCGGGTGGTCTCGATGGCTTCTACGCCGTCGTCATGCGCCGTGTTGCCTGATTGAAAGGCAACTGGCATAGTTGAGCACCTGTCATAATTTGATACGTAAGTGTCACTGATTCCGGGCTTATTCACTTATTCTTAACGACGCGGGTCAATAGACGATAGATATGTGGTCCGGGTTCTCGACTCTTTACGTGGGAGAGGCTTGGCGGCGCACCCTGTGCCGCGGAGCAATCCTGCGGCTGCGTCTCTTCCGCCATACGATTCACGCTCCGGAGCGCTTAATCGTCGCCCCCACCGACCTGCGTGCGGTTGATCCGCATGTGGCCGAAGAGATTTTGAACGGCCGCTTCCCGCTTGCCGGACGCCTTCTCGAAACAGGCGGCAAGTCGCCTTTCAATTTCAGCCTTCCGTCCCGATCCTTCGCGCTACGACTTCACAGCTTCGGCTGGCTTCGCCACATGCGGACCAAGAAGAGTGACCTTCACTCGAGCGTTGCCCGCTCCATCGTCAACAACTGGCTATCGCTGCATGGCGGCCGCATCGAAGGTATTGCCTGGGAGATCGATGTTACAGCGCAGCGCGTGATTGCCTGGCTCTCGCATTCTCCCGTTGTTCTTCACAATGCCGATCGCGGCTTCTATCGCCGCTTCTTGCGGTCACTCGCCTTTCAAGTCCGCTTTCTACGGCGAATTGCAAAGTACGCACCGCCCGGAGAGGTTCGCTTCCGGTTGCGGATTGCCCTCGCGATGGCCTCCATTGCAATGCCGACACGCGCAGGTGCGCTCCGACGCGCGGCTGAAGCATTGGACCACGAGTTCGACAGCCAGATTCTGCCTGACGGAGGCCATGTCTCGCGCAATCCGCGAACCGGGTTGGAGCTGCTCCTCGATCTCCTTCCGCTGAGGCAAACTTACGTCAATCTGGGCCATGACCTGCCGCAGAAGCTGATCTCCGGTATCGATCGGATGTATCCGGCTCTGCGCTTCTTCAGGCATCAGGATGGCGATCTCGCGCTTTTCAATGGCGCGACGTCGACTCTCGCGACGGAACTGATGTCGTTGCTGCGCTATGACGAGACCGCGGGCGATCCCTTCAAGGCGATGCCCCATTCGCGCTATCAGCGGCTGGCCGCGGGAAGAACAGTGGTCATTGCTGATACCGGTTTGCCGCCTGCTGGAAATTTGTCCCGCACGGCGCATGTGGGTTGCCTGTCGTTTGAGATGTCCTCCGGGCGTCACCGCTTTATCGTCAATTCGGGATCGCCGAAATTTGCCGGCCGGCGTTACGTTCAGATTGCTCGAACGACTGCTGCGCATAGCACCGTGACGGTTAATGACACGTCGTCCAGCCGTTTTGCACCGTCCGACTTCATCGCGAATGTGATCACCGATGGCGTGAAGACTGTGAGTGTCGATCGCGCGCTCGCAGATGATGGACGCGACGTGATCAAGGCGAGCCACGACGGCTACCTCAACGCCTTTGGCGTTCTGCATGAGCGAGAGCTGACCCTGAACGCCACGGGATTGATCGTTACCGGCTGTGATCGGCTTGTCGCGCCGGAAGGCAAGGTCGATGACGCCGTGCGTGCCGTGGCGCGTTTCCATGCCCACCCCTCGATCAACCTGAAGCCGCTCGACAAAGAGTCGGTGATGATGACGGCACCCGATGGCGAAACCTGGCTGTTCTCGTCGCCCGGCAACGAGGTGTTGATCGGCGAGGACGTCTTCTTCGCGGACGCCTCGGGTATCTGCGGATCCGATCTGATGGAGATCGCCTTCTCCTACCCTGACCGGCCGGAAATACGCTGGTTTTTATCACGCAAGAGCTAGTGACTGTTTTCGCGGACGCAAAGCTGTGCTAACGCGGCGCCATCATCTTCTTATCCCTCGCCGGATATCTCCTGAAGACCAAATGGAGAAGCCTCATGGCCGTTGTTTCCAAGAAAATCCCCGCACCCGACAAAGTCGACGTCAGGACCGCATTGCTTTCGGTATCTGATAAGACCGGTATCGTCGAGCTCGCGCGCGCACTTGCCGATAAGGGTGTTCGCCTCCTGTCGACCGGGGGCACTCATAAGGCAATTGCAGCGGCCGGACTTGCGGTGACCGATGTCTCCGACGTCACAGGTTTTCCTGAGATCATGGACGGTCGCGTCAAGACGTTGCATCCGAAAGTGCACGGCGGCCTGCTTGCCATCCGCGATGATGCGGAACACCAAGCGGCGATGAAGGCGCACGGCATCGAGGGTATCGATCTCGTCGTCATCAATCTTTATCCGTTCGAGGACGTCCGTGCCGCCGGCGGTGACTACCCGACGACCGTCGAGAATATCGATATCGGCGGTCCGGCGATGATCCGCGCGTCGGCCAAGAACCACGCCTATGTCACCATCCTCACTGACCCAGCGGACTATCCCGAACTGCTCGAGCAGCTCACTTCCGGTGGCGGCCAGACCGTGTATGGGTTCCGCCAGCAGATGGCTGCCAGGGCCTTCGCTCGCACCGCGGCCTATGACGCAATGATCTCCAACTGGTTTGCCGAGGCGCTGTCGATCGACACGCCGAGACACCGCGTCGTTGGCGGCGTCCTCAAGGAAGAGATGCGCTACGGCGAGAATCCGCACCAGAAGGCGGCATTCTATGTTACGGGCGAGCGCCGAGCCGGCGTTGCCACGGCGTCACTGCTTCAGGGCAAGCAGCTCTCCTACAACAACATCAACGACACTGATGCGGCTTACGAGCTTGTCGCAGAGTTCCTGCCGGAGAAAACCGCGGCCTGCGCGATCATCAAGCATGCAAACCCCTGCGGCGTGGCGACGGCTTCGGGCCTGCTTGAGGCGTACAAGCGCGCGCTTGCCTGCGATTCCGTCTCTGCCTTCGGCGGCATAATCGCCCTTAACCGGACGCTTGACGCGGAAACGGCGGAAGAGATCATCAAGCTCTTTACCGAGGTCATCATCGCGCCCGATGTGACTGAGGAGGCAAAGGCCATCGTCGCGCGCAAGGCAAACCTCCGCCTGCTTACGGCAGGTGGCCTCCCGGATCCGCGGCTTGCCGGCCTCACGGCGAAAACCGTCTCCGGCGGCTTGCTCGTGCAGAGCCGCGACAATGGCATGGTCGAGGACCTGGAGCTGAAGGTGGTCACCAAGCGGGCACCGACACAGCAGGAACTCGAAGACATGACGTTTGCCTTCAAAGTGGCCAAGCATGTCAAGTCGAACGCCGTGGTCTATGCGAAGGACGGGCAGACGGCTGGCATTGGGGCAGGCCAGATGAGCCGGGTGGATTCTGCGCGCATCGCCGGCTTGAAAGCCGAGGAAGCGGCGAGGGCCCTTGGCCTCGCAGAGCCGCTGACGCGCGGTTCGGCCGTTGCCTCGGAGGCATTCCTGCCCTTCGCCGATGGTTTGCTGTCAATGATTGCGGCTGGTGCGACGGCGGTCATCCAGCCCGGCGGGTCGATGCGCGACCAGGAAGTGATCGACGCTGCCAATGAGCACAATGTCGCGATGGTCTTTACCGGAATGCGGCACTTCCGCCACTGAGCGGTAGCCCTGCCGTTACGCCCTGTCTGCAGGATAGGGCGTTCGGACAAGCAGGACGAGCCCGGCGGCCAGGAAGAGCACAAGCGTTGCCATTCCGAGCCGCGACGAGCCAGTCATGTAGGTCACGGCGGAAAACAACAGCGTCGCCATGAAGCTCGTGGCGCGTCCCGAAAGCGCATAGATGCCGAAATAGCGGCCCGCCTCGTTCAGGCTTACGCTCCGCGCGAGGTAGGACCTCGATGAAGCCTGCACCGGGCCGAACGCAAGGCCGATCAGCAGGCCGTAGGCAATGTACGCTTTCTCGGCCGCCGTCCCGAAGAGGCCGCCGGAATCGACGGTTGGCAGCTCGAAAAAGCCGAAGAGTGTGTATCCCGGCCCCGTCGACACAATGCCAATAGTCGCGAGCAGCAACATCGTCAAGCTGATGATGATCGTCGATTTGGAGCCAATGTGCCGGTCCACCCGACCTGCAATGATGCAGCCGAAAATCGCAACGATGTTAAGAATAATTCCGTAGATCCCGATCTCGATCGTCGCCCAACCGAACATTCCGGCGGCAAACGCTCCACCGAGTATCAGCAGTCCGTTGACGCCGTCCTGATAGATCATTCGTGCTATCAGGAAGTGAAGGATGCCTCGGCGGTGCCTTAGCTCGCCAAGCGTGTTTTTCAGCTCGGCAAGGCCAGTACGGACGGCGGTGCCGAACGGAAGGCCCTTGCTTGTGTCGGGCGTGAAAAAGAACATCGGAAGAATAAAGATCAGGTACCAGACGGCCGAGATCGGCCCGGTGATGCGGGCATCCTCGCCCTGGTGTGGATCGAGACCAAACAAGGGCTCGAGACCGAGAATCGTTTTGCCGGATTCGAGACTTCCCGCAAGCAGGACCACCAAGGCGATCAGGACGATCATCCCGCCAAGATAACCGAGACCCCAGGCCGTATTGGATAGTTTGCCGACCTCGTCCTTGCTGACAAGCCGCGGCATCATGGAGTCGTTGAAGACGATCGAGAACTCGGCTGCGATCGACGCCAGGATCATGAAGGTTACTGGGTAGACCAGCGGCGAACCCGGTGCCGCAAACCAGAGGCCGAAGAGGCTTGCAATCTTGATGACGGCAAAGAAAGCGATCCACGGCTTTCGCGCGCCGGACTGGTCGGCGATCGATCCGAGGACGGGCGATAAAATGGCGATGATCACCGAGGAGATCGTCGCCATGTTGCTCCACATCGCCTGGGCGGAGACCGGATCGACCGTCAGGCGTGACACGAAGTAAGGGCCGAAGATGAACGTTGTCACGACTGTGAAGAACGGCTGGGCCGCCCAGTCAAAGAGCATCCAGCCCCAGATGCCCTTTTCCGATGCCCTAGCCGGCTGAGTTCCCGTCCAGTCGATGCGATTCACAATCCGCTCCTGATTCCGAGCGGAACTGTGTCACCTCGTCCCGTCGCGCGCAAGGTCGGTCAACAGACCCGCGGCGACAGTGATCCGGGCAAGATTCGGATCGCCGCTCTCGCTCAACCCGGATAGTTCTTCTGCAATCCGGTTGATCCTGACGCGATCGCCGGCATGCCAAGCCTGGACCGGAAGCTTGTCCTTCCCATGGTTGGCAAGTGCCGAAATGACGATATCACGTCTCGCACTGGCGATCTGGTCGATACTGCGTGCCAGCGCCAGGTTCTCGTAATGGTCGGCTGTGATGATCCGCGATCCGGCGGCGAGCAACCGTCCGATCCGGAAGGTCTGGGAGACGGCAAAATAGCTTTCCGCGGCGCGAGCCAGCGGTTCGCCCGTGCGTTCGGCGATCTGCATGATCTCGGGCACGAGCGCAAAGCCGAGCAGCCCTGAGATCTCGGCGGCCAGCTTATCGGGCACGCCGGCGTCGCGATATTCCTGCTGGCGCGCCTCGAGCTCTGGCACCGTCTGGTTGGCGAAAATCGGCTTGAGCTTCTTCAGGGCAGTCTGAAGTCCTTCGATCGTTGCGGCCATATCGCCCTTGGCCATCTGTGTCTTCAGAAGGAGGCGCGTCAGCAGCGTGAACGTGTGGCTGATTTCCTCGTAGATGCGGTTCTGCATCTGGCCGCCAATCTTGCCGTCCAATGCATCCGTTTCCGTCCAAAGCCGTCCGAGATCAAAGCCGTCACGGGCGATGATTGCCGCCCGAACGACCTCAGGCGCGGATGCCGCTGTGGCATCCATCATGCTGACGGCGAAGCCGGGGCCACCTCGGTTGATGGCCTCGTTGGCGAGCACGGTCGCAATGATCTCGCGTTTCAGACGATGGGCGTCGATGTCAGACGCGTTCGTCTTCCGCATCTTTGCGGGGAAGTAGTTCGAAAGCGTCGCAGCGAAATAGGGATCGTCAGGCAAATCGCTGGCTGCCAGGGCATCGAACAACACGATCTTGGCATAGGAAAGTAGAACGCCGATCTCGGGTCGGGTCAGTGGCTTGCCTGCCGCATAGCGCTCGGCAAGGACCGTATCGTCGGGTAGCGTCTCCACCTTGCGGTTCAATTGCTTGGCGCCTTCGAACACCGTCATGAGCCGGGCAAGTTCCAGCCCGTTGGCTGTGCCCTTGCGCTCAATCAGCGAAATCGCCAGAGACTGCAAATAGTTGTTCCTGAGCACAAGCTTTCCGACTTCCTCCGTCATCGATGACAGCAGCTGGTCGCGCTTTGCCCGCGTGAGACGATTATCGTGCATCGCAGCGGCAAGCGCGATCTTGATGTTGACCTCGACGTCTGACGTGTTGACGCCGGCTGAATTGTCAATCGCGTCGGAATTGCAGCGCCCGCCCCTCAGTCCGTAGGCGATACGGCCTTTCTGCGTGACACCAAGATTTGCGCCCTCGCCGATCACCTTGGCGCGCACGTCTTCCGCCGCTACCCGAATGGGGTCATTGGCACGGTCGCCGACCTCGGCGTCTGTTTCTGACGGCGCTTTGACGTAAGTGCCGATACCGCCGAACCAGAGCAGATCGACCGGGCTCTTCAAAATGGCCGTGATGATCTCGAACGGCGTTGCCACGGCCCTGTCGATGCCGATCGCAGCCACCGCTTCGGGCGTCAGTGTGACGGACTTTGCCGATCGCGAAATGATCATGGCGCCCTTCGAAAGGACACCCTTGTCGAAATCCTGCCAGCTCGACCGCGCCAGATTGAAAAGCCGCTGCCGTTCGGCAAGGGCCTTTTCCATGTCCGGATCGGGATCGATGAAGATGTCGCGGTGGTCGAAAGCGGCGACCAACCGGATTTTTGGCGACAACAGCATGCCGTTGCCAAACACGTCGCCGGACATGTCACCGACGCCTGCAACCGTAAACGGCGTGGTCTGGATGTCGATGTCCATTTCACGGAAATGTCGCTTCACCGTTTCCCAGGCGCCGCGTGCAGTAATGCCCATCTTCTTGTGGTCGTACCCAGCCGAGCCGCCTGACGCGAAGGCATCGTCAAGCCAGAAGCCAGCTTCCTGCGCGAGAGCGTTGGCGGTATCCGAGAAGGTTGCGGTCCCCTTGTCGGCTGCCACGACAAAATAGGGGTCGTCGCCGTCGAGCCTTACCGTGTCCTTCGGCGGCACGATATCGGCGCCACTGATGTTGTCGGTGATCGACAGCAGCGTGCGAATATAGGTCTTGTAAGCTTCGCGACCGGCGTTGAAGATCTCGTCGCGGCTGCCGCCGACCGGGAGCTTCTTCGGATAGAAGCCACCTTTCGCGCCAACCGGCACGATGACCGCGTTTTTGACCTGTTGCGCTTTCACAAGCCCCAGCACTTCGGTTCGATAGTCTTCAGCACGGTCGGACCAACGCAGGCCGCCACGCGCCACCTTGCCGAAGCGCAGGTGTACGCCTTCGACTTCGACGCCATAGACGAACATCTCGCGGAACGGCCGTGGTTCGGGCAATCCGTCGACCAGATGCGGGTCAAGCTTGAAAGCCAGCATCGCCTTCGGTGAGCCGTCTTGATTGCGCTGGAAGTAGTTGGTCCTCAGTGTCGCGTCCACGACGTTGACGTAGCGGCGCAGGATTCGATCGTCATCAAGGCTCGGAACGTCGGAAAGCGCCGCCTCTATCTTTTCATGCTGTTCGCTCACCTTCTTCATCCGCGTCTTGTCGGTGATCTTGGGATCGAGCGTGTCGTGGAATAGCCGGAAGGCCATCGCCGCGATTGCCGGATATTTGTCAAGCGTCGTTGCGATATAGTCCAGCGAGTAAGGAATACCCGCTTGGCGCAGATAACGTGCGTAGGCGCGAAGCACGCTGGTTTCGCGCGCGGTCAGTCCCGCCGAGACGATCAGCCGGTTGAAGTTGTCATTGTCGATGACTCCGCTGAAAGCTGCGAGGAAGGCTTCCTCCAACGTCGCTCCATGTCGGTGGAGGTCGATTTCAATGCCGCCTCGAGCTTCGAGCTCCATGTCATGCAGCACGACCAGCTTCTCCGAGCCGCCGGGCAGGGTCACATCGATATCGAAGGTTCCTTCGCTGATGACGTTGAAACCCAGATTCTCAAGCAATGGGACGCGGCGGGACAAGGCGAGTTGGCCACCAGAGTGAAAGATCTTCAGGCACAGCAGTTCAACGCCGTCCTTCTGTCGCGTGTAAAAAGTGATACGGATCGGTTCTCCGGCTGCGCATGCAGCAATGTCCCCCAGATCGCCAAAGGTCTCTTCCGGCGTGAAGAGATCCTGAAAAGCGTGACTGACCTGCAGGCGTGGCGCCTTCGGCCCGGCAAGGGTTTCGAAGCGATCATCCCAGCGTGCGGTGATGGCGCGAATAGCTTCCTCTAGCTTTGCCTGTGGCACGCGTGGCGTCTTGCCCCAGGACCGGCCAATGATGAAGTGGACGCGGGCAACGCCGCCTTCAGGAAAGGCCGGGTAGTAAGCCGAGACACGGCCATCATAGACGGTCTTCAGATAGGCTCCGATCTTCTCACGCACGATCGAATCGTACTCTTCGCGCGGCACGTAAACGATCACTGAAACGAAACGGTCGAAATGATCGATGCGGGGCAGGACGCGGACTCGCGGCCGGTCGGCGAGATCGTTGATCTGCTCAGCGAACCCGGCCAGGAGCATCGTGTCGATCTGGAAGAGGTCGTCGCGCGGATAGGATTCCAGCGTGTTGTCCAGCATACGGCCCGAGTGGCTCATCGGGTCGAAGCCGAAGTGTTCCTTCACCCGCTCGATTTTGGAGCGGAGCAGCGGGATATCGCTGGCGAGGGATGTGTAGGCGGTCGAGGTGAAGAGGCCGACAATGCGCAACTCGCCGGTCACATTCCCGTCGGCGTCAAAGCGCTTGACCCCGACATAGTCCATATAGGCGCGGCGATGGACGATCGACTTCACGTTGGCTTTGGTAACGATCAGGAAATCCGGGCCATCCAGGAATGCCAGGATTTCCGGTGTTGTCGTAACAGCGTCCTTGCCGGTGCGCAAAACAAGCACGTCGGGGTTCGAGAGAATGCCGAGACCGGTGCCCTTGTCCCGCTCCACCTTCGCGCTGGCGCCTTTTCCGGAGTAGACATATTCTCGCATCCCGAGGAACGTGAAGTTTGCATCGCGTAGCCACGTCAGAAAGGCAAGCGCTTCATCCCGTTCCGCCTTCCTACGGCTGGATTTGTAAGCGGAAAGCTCATCGATCACCGTTCCGAGCCTCTCCAGCATAGGCCTCCAGTCGGACACCGTCACGCGCACCTGCTCGACCACGGTCTTCACCCGCTTGATGAGGTCGGCGGCCTGGGCCGCCGTCAGAGGCGCAAGGTGCAGCTGGATATGGCTGACGCGATTGACCGGCTCGCTCGGGAGATCAGCGGAGTAAAGTTCCGGCGCTTTGCCTTCCTCCAGCACTAGGATCGGGTGCACGGCCATATAGAGGTCGCGATAGCTGCTGGTGACCTCGCCCATCACCGATTCATACAGGAACGGCATGTTGTGGTCGGTGACCGAGAGAATGGAAACGGCAACGCCGTCGGGCTCCACATCGGCGATGGTATCGATGGTGATGCGCGCCGAATTGCCCGCCCAGGCTGCTAATTCCTTTGCCGAATGCACGGCAGAAAGCGCCAGCATTTCCGGTGTGTAGTGTTCCAGATCGTCGCCGCTCGCGCGGCCGAACAAAAACTCGGGATCGAGAGAGGTTTCCCCGGTTGCCGCCGCGATTTTGGTCGCGCTTTCGAGCTGTTTTTCTCGTTTCGGATTGTTTCGACCAGCCATCGCAGATACTCCCTCATCTCCTCGATTTAGCGCAAAGTAACAGAAGATTTGACGAAAGAATCTCTAAAAGAGCGCAATACGAGGCAGCTTTCATGCGTTTTTGACCACCCGAACGCAAATTTTCGAAAGATTTTGCTTCGTCGTAGACATATGGAATTTCTCGGAGCCGACGTTTTCATGCCTGTGTGAAGAGCAGTTGACAGTGAAGCCGCAAAAAGGAGATCAACGTTCATCGAAAGCCGAGTGGAGCATCATGTCGGAAAACGCCGCAGGAACTGTCATCGTTGTCTCCAGCCACGTTGTCCGTGGTTCCGTCGGAAATCGTGCGGCGGTCTTTGCACTAGAGACTCTAGGCCATCAGGTCTGGGCACTGCCGACGATCGTGCTTCCGTGGCACCCCGGTCACGGCCCGTCGACAAGGCTCACATTTGCGGAAGCCGATTTTGATGCGGCGATCGACGATCTCGTCCGCGCGCCCTGGATCGGCGAAGTGAAGGCTGTTCTCTCGGGGTATTTCGGCAATGCCGCGCAGGCGCGCTCGGTTGCCCGCCTGGTGACGGCTTTGCGGGAGCGGAAGCCGGAGCTGCTGTATGTTTGTGATCCGGTCATGGGGGATCTGGGCGGTCTCTACGTGCCGCAGCCAACGGCCGAGGCAATCAGGGATCATCTGATACCGCTCGCTTCGCTTGCAACGCCCAATCGATATGAACTCGCCTGGCTCGCCGGTGCTCCGCTGGAGGACAATACAGCGATCATGGATGCTGCCCTATCGCTGGGACCGTCCCGCATGCTGGTGACCTCCGCCGTGCCCATGATGGCTGGCGGCACAGGGAATCTCTATCTCTCGGGGCGCCATGCGCTGCTGGCGGAACATCGCCTTATCGACAAGCCGCCGAATGGCCTTGGTGATCTTCTCGCGGCGCTGTTTCTATCGCGGCTCCTGTCCGGCATGGAGGATGAGAAGGCGCTTCAGCTTGCAACGGCGAGCGTCTACGAGGTGCTCGCTCGCGCCGTGAAGCGGGGCAGTGATGAATTGACACTGGCAAGCGACTCGTCGAGCCTGGCAACGCCGATGGCGATGGTCCAGATGCGACGCTTGTTGCACCCGGCACAAAGGCGCAAGGGGTAACGGTCACGCACCCGCATTTCATATCTTGCAGTGCGATATTGATCTTGGGGGGCGTAGGCTGTAATCGAAGATCATGCAGCGTTTTCCAAGCACCCTTCTGGACGGTTATCGCAACTTTATGAACGGGCGTTATGCGGACGCCCGCGATCGCTATAGGACACTGGCAGAGCACGGCCAGAACCCAAGTACGCTGGTGGTCGCCTGTTCGGACTCGCGCGCTGCCCCCGAACTGATTTTCGACGCAGGCCCCGGTGAACTTTTCGTCATTCGGAATGTTGCCAACATGGTGCCGCCCTATCAGCCGGATGGCCATTTCCACGCGACGTCGGCAGCGCTGGAATTCGCAGTCCAGGTGTTGAAGGTTACCGATATCGTCGTCATGGGTCATGGCCGTTGCGGGGGTATTCGGGCGGCGCTGGACCCGAATGCTGAGCCCCTGTCGCCGGGTGACTTTATCGGACGCTGGATGTCGCTGGTCAGGCCTGCGGCTGAGCAGATCGGCGCCAATGATGTCATGACTCTCGCCGAGCGCCAAACCGCCCTCGAGCGCGTGTCGATCCGCAATTCGATCGAGAATCTCAGGACGTTTCCGGACATCAAGGCCTTGGAAGACGCCGGCAAGATAGCGCTTCACGGTGCCTGGTTTGACATTTCGACCGGAGAGCTGTGGGTTATGGACGCTGAAACCCGTGACTTCATTCGCCCTGACGTCTAGGCGAAAATAAAAAGCGCCGAACTTCGGTTCGGCGCTCTTGGCGTACGTTGAACTCTTCTCAGTTGCCGTCGATCTGCTGGCCTATGTAGGCGATTGCCTGCTGGTAGACCGTCGCCGCGTTCCAGCCGGCAATGGCTGCGAAGTTGGACTCGCCTGGCTGATAGCCGGCACCAGCCTGCCAACCATGGCCTTTCAGGAAGTTGGCAGTTGAGGCAAGCGCGTCAGCGCGTGAGCCAACCATATCGACGCGGCCGTCGCCATCGCCATCGGCCCCGAAGCGCACGACATTGCGCGGCAGGAACTGCGTCTGTCCGATCTCGCCGTGGGCTGCGCCGCGCGCCTGCGGGCTGAGGTAACCCTCCGAGACGAGTTGCAGCGCTGCGTAAAGCTGGTCGGTGAAGTAATCAGAGCGCCGGCAATCATAAGCGAGCGTCGACACGGCCGACAGCGTGTGCTGGTTGCCCATGTAGCTGCCGAATCCAGTCTCCATGCCCCAAATCGCGATCAGCGGGCCGGCTGGAACACCAAAGCGGCGCTCGATCGATGCAAAGAGGGCTGCATTGGAGCGCTTCATCCCCTTGCCGCGTGAAATGATTGTCGCGCCGCCACGCTTCTGCATGAAGGCATCGAAGGAAAGCTTGAAGCTCTTCTGGCCGCGGTCGGCGGCAATTGTGGGTCTGTTGTAGGCGACGTTCGCGAAGGCGCGATCAAGAGTTTTGGGGCTGATACCCTGTGCCGCAGCCTCTTGTTTGAACTCGCCAACCCACTCATCGAAGCCGGCACCGTTGTTGCCGCACTGGGCGGCCTTGGCGGCTGCAGGAACTGCGTGGAGAATGCAGGCGGCCGCAGCTACCAGCAATAATTTTGTCATGCGCATGGAGATACCCCGATCCCGATCTGACTAGCCTTCAAACCGGGCCAGCGGCCCGCTTTCGGCAATATTGTCACCATCTTTGTATTGGCAAGCGCGGGAAGCCAAAAACAGCAAACCCGCGCCAAGCAAGCCCTATCTTAATAAGCGGGACTTAACAAATCACAGTTAACAGTTGGTTAGGCCGCCTTCTTGCGCGGCTTCACAAGTCCGCGATTGATAAGCAGCTCGGCGATCTGTATCGCATTAAGAGCAGCCCCCTTGCGGAGGTTGTCGGAAACCACCCAAATATTCAGGCCGTTCTCGACCGTCGCGTCCTCGCGGATGCGCGAGATATAGGTCGCGTCTTCGCCGGCAGACTCGTACGGCGTGATGTAACCGCCGTTCTCTCGCTTATCGATGACGAGGCAGCCGGGAGCTTCGCGCAGGATGTCGCGAGCCTGATCGGCGGTGATCTCGTTCTCGAATTCGATGTTGACCGATTCAGAGTGGCCGATGAAGACCGGAACGCGAACTGCCGTGCAGGTCACCTTGATCTTGGGATCGAGCATCTTCTTGGTCTCGGCGAGAACCTTCCACTCTTCCTTCGTGTAACCGTCTTCCATGAAGCTGTCGATGTGGGGGATGACGTTGAAGGCAATGCGCTTCGTGAACTTCTTGTTCTCGATCGGATCCGCGACGAAGACGGCGCGCGTTTGGTTGAACAGCTCGTCCATGCCGTCCTTGCCGGCGCCGGAAACGGACTGATAGGTCGAAACGACCACGCGCTTGATCTTGGCGAAGTCGTGCAGCGGCTTGAGCGCCACGACGAGCTGTGCAGTCGAGCAGTTCGGGTTGGCAATGATGTTGCGCTTGTTGAATTGGGCAATTGCGTCCGGGTTGACTTCCGGAACGATCAGCGGCACGTCCGCGTCGTAGCGCCATGCCGACGAGTTGTCGATGACGACGCAGCCTTGGGCGCCAATCTTGGGCGACCACTTCTTGGAAACCTCGCCGCCGGCCGACATCAGGCAGATGTCGGTATCGGAGAAGTCGTAATTTTCAAGGTTGGAGACCTTCAGCGTCTTGTCGCCGTAGGAAACTTCAGTGCCCTGCGAACGCGCAGACGCAAGCGCTACGACTTCGTCGGCAGGGAAACCGCGCTCGGAGAGGATGTTGAGCATTTCCCGGCCAACATTTCCGGTCGCTCCCGCAACTGCAACTTTAAAACCCATTTCTCAAGCTCTCTTTCTCTTCTCTCCTCTTATCCGGTGAGGGGGAAGCGCGAAAACATCGCGGCTTCCTTGTCCCCAGCCGGGCCGGGGAGAGAGCGGCAGGCCAGAGACGTCAGACGGTTTTCGTCGTCGTTTTGGCCTTGGTTTTGGAAGAAACCGGAACGGCAGTACCCATCCCGGCATTTTGTGCCAGGTCATTGCATGCAGCAATGGCGTGTTCGTCGCGAACCATGGATATCCCTTTTCCGCCGTTGCTCTTAAAAGGTTTTCCACAGGAGTCAAGGTTTTTGCGATCAGATGCGGCAGCGTGGCGGCCGATGGTCGGTCTTCCAGCAGCCCTCATGCCGCCGGCGTCTAGCGCCGATCCCGCCAACGATCGACGCGCACGGGAACCGGAATCATGCTTCGATCGGGCAATCTCCTATGGTCCCCCATCTCAAGCCTGCGCTTGCGCTCAAGATGGTAGGCGTAGGCGAACTGGATGGCGATGCCGATGACCACGAAGACTGGCCCGGCGATCTGATCGTGATTGTTGATGTAGAGCACGACCTGACCAACCATCGCCAGAATGGTGCCGGCGACGAAGATGCTCAGCGAATGGCGACCGAGGACGGTCAGCGGATTGTCCGTGGACCGTTGAAGCAGGCGTGAGATCGCCGGAATGTTGATGACGAGATAGGTCAACGCCAAAACGTGCAGCAGCCTCGGTAACGACAGGAACGTCTTGTCGAAGCCCGTCAGTACGGGCGGCAGCCCGAGCGATGTCAGTGCGATTCCGAAGCTCCAGAGCTGACCGACAACCCAGGCAAAGGACAACACGATATAGGCGGCCGCGAGCGCAAAAAGAATTGGGTGCTGCGGCAGTTTGCCGCCGCGGCGCACATGCATCATTCCGACGATTCCGATCGTAAAGAGGAACTGCCAGGACAACGGATTGAGGAACCAGTAGCCTTCGATCAACATGTTATGCGGAGCAATCTCGTAAACGCCGGCAAACAGCCAGACAGTGCCCGAAACGGCGAGGGCAAGGAGGGGGCTTGCCGCATTGAGCAGAAGGATGATCGGGACCATCAACATCAACGCGCCATACATCGGCAGAATGTTGTTGTAACCGATCTGATGCCCGAGTAGCAGCAACGAGGGGATCCCGGCCTTCAAATTGGTGAGGACTGCAAGGATGTTGATCTCACACAAAAGCCCGGGCCGATGGAAGATCCATGCGCCGGTGAGAAATAGGGCGAGCGTCATGAATGTCGTGATCATGTGAGCCAGGTAAAGCGTGAATGCTCGCTTCGTGGCTTTTGTTGCCGTCTGCAGCCACGCCCCTGGCTGAAAGCGCGATCCGTAGGCCAGACCGACGGCAATGCCGGAGATCAGGACGAAGCCTTCGGCCGCATCCGAGAAGCCGAAATTCTTGGTTGTGAGGTTCTCGAAAATCTGACCGGGAACATGATTGATGAAAATCGTGATGAGCGCGAGTCCGCGCAGAACGTCCAATCGTGTGTCACGTTTCGGCGTCGCTATCGTCACAGAACTTTGCTTGGCGCTGATCGTTCCTTCGAGCGCTATTGCCATGGACTTCTCCTGCTTTCCGATTTTGTTTCCGATTTTGCAAACGCAGTTGCGGCCAAAAGGGTTCCCTTTTGGCCGCAACGAATCGCCGGATGATTAGCGTGGAAAAATGCTGTTATCCGACCGGATATCCCTCGTCGGGATCGGTGACTTCGCGTCCGTTGATGGTGACACCGTAACCTTTCGGATGGGACGATTTTGAGACCGAAATGAGATATTTAGCACCCGCATGCTCGATCTCGGCAGAGAAGCCGTCCCATGTGCTCGGCAGTGCCGGACGCACGTACAAGCAACCGTCCTTTACCCGGATGCCAAGGATGCCCTCGGTCACCGCCCGGTAGAGCCACCCGGCCGAGCCCGTGTACCACGTCCAGCCGCCGCGCCCGGTGAGCGTGCCCTCGCCGTAGACATCAGCTGCGATGATGTAGGGTTCGACGCGATAGCGCTCCGCCGAAACCGGGTCACGCGCATGGCTGATCGGATTGAGCAGTTCGAAACAACGCAGAGCGTCATCGCCGCGGCCAAGCTCGGCCAGCGCCATGACGACCCAGGTCGCGGCATGGGTGTACTGACCACCGTTTTCGCGAACACCTGGCGGGTAGGCCTTGATGTAGCCCGGATCCTTAGCCGAGTTAGCAAAGGGCGGGGTAAAGAGGCGGATGATCCGCGCTTCGGGATCGACCAACTTATCCAAGACCGAGTTCATCGCCTTCGCAGCATGCGCCGGATCTCCTTCGCCGGATAGCACGCTCCAGGACTGGGCGATCGAGTCGATCTGGCATTCGAGGCTTTCCTTCGAACCAAGCAAGCTGCCGTCGTCAAACGTACCACGCCTGTAGTAGGCGCCATCCCAAGCTGCAGTTTCAAGCGCAGCCTTAAGCTCTGCCAGGTGCTTGGTCCACTGCTCGACACGTGCCGTGTCGCCCCGCTCCCGCGCATAGGCGGTGAACGAGCGCAGCGCGCCCGCAAGGAACCAGCCGAGCCAGACGCTCGTTCCCTGGCCGCCGATGCCGACGCGGTTCATGCCATCGTTCCAGTCGCCGCCAAGGAATAACGGCAGCCCGTTCTTTCCCTTCCGGGCGATCGCGAGATCAAGCGCGATGGCGGCGTGTTCGTAGACGCTCGCCGTGTCGTCGGAGACCTCAGGCAGATAGAAGGAATCGTGCTGGCCCTCGAGGAGCGCCGGCCCTTCCAGGAAGGCGAGCTGCTCGTCGAGGACGCTCTTGTCGCTCGTAACGCTGCAGTAGTGATGGATCGCGTAGGCGAGCCAAACAACATCGTCCGAGATCATTGTCCGGACGCCGGCGCCAGTACCGGGCAGCCACCAGTGCTGAACGTCACCTTCACGGAACTGACGCGAGGCGGCGTTCAGGATCTGCTTGCGGGCAATCGACGGCTCATGGATGACGAATGCCAATGTATCCTGCAACTGGTCGCGGAAGCCGAAGGCACCGCTCGCCTGATAGAAGGCCGTACGCGCCATGATACGGCAGCCAAGGCTCTGGTAGGGCAGCCACGTATTGATCAGATTGTTCATGCTCTGATCGGGCGTGAAAACCTGCAGCTTCCCAGTGAAACCCTGCCAGAAGGCACGGTTTGCCTGGACAACGTCCTCGAAGGCGATCTTGCGGATATCGCTGATCAACGCCCTCGCCTCGGCCTTCGTCTCGGTCTCGCCGAGGAAGAAGCAGACATCCCGCTCCTCGTCCGGTCCGATCTCGATATCGATCGCCAGAACCGCTGCCGGGTCGCCGTCGAGTTCGGTCGTGCCGGAAAGGTTGGCCACCGAACTCAGTGCATGCGGTGTCTGGATCGTACCTGTTTTGCCGATAAATTCTCGACGGCTGGCGGTAAAGCTCGATGGCTTCTCGCTGGCCACAAAGAAAGTCACGCGACCGGAATAATCGATGCTGTAGTTGTTGCTCGCCAGCAGCGCGCCCGTCTCCTCGTCGTGCTCAGAGAGGATGAACGGTGCAGACTTCTGCGCGTTGTTGCCCAGAACCCACTCGACGTAGCCGTAGAGCCGCAGCTTTCTTGGTCTGGAGCCGGTATTGCGTAGCCGGATCCGCTGCAGCTTGACCGGTTTCTCGCGATCGACGGTTTGCGTGACCTCAAGCGCGATTTCGTTCTGGACGCTGGAGAATACGGAATAGCCCAGACCATGTCGTGCTTCGAAGCGAATATCCTGACGCTCCGAGAGGCTCGCGAACGGGGTCAACACCGCGCCGCTCTCGCGATCGACGACGTAAATCGCTTCACCTGGGCGGTTGATGACCGCGTCATTCGACCACGAGGTCAGCTGATAATCGCGCGAGTTTACGCTCCACGTGAAACCCGCTCCTTCCGCAGACACGTGGAAGCCGAATTTCTCATTCGAGATCACATTGATCCACGGATGAGGCGTCGCGTGACCCCCGGGAAGGCGCACGACATATTCGCGACCGTCGACGGCAAAACCGCCGATGCCGTTCCAGAAATTAAGGTCGCCTTCCTCCTCGATCACCACCTTTGACGGCGATGAGGCGGGTGCCGCGGCGACCAGCTTGACAGGCGTCTTTGCCCGGTCGGCGCGTTCCAGTTCCTGCTGCTCTTCCTTGCTTGGGGAAAAGAGCGCGACGGCGCGATTGATCTGATCGATAATCTTGCCGTTCTTGGCGTGGAAGGTCACGCGCGAGGCGGAGATGAGGGCGTGATATGTCGACTCTTCCATCAGATCCTTGCGGACCGTAAAAATGTGCTGACGCAAGCCATCGGCCTGACCCATACGGCGAACGTTTTCTGCCATCTGGTCGACGGCGTGCTGCATGTCCTGCGCATAGGATGAGGCGCGCTCGTTCATGATGACCAGATCGGCGGTGACGCCACGCGAGCGAAGGTATTCCTGCGCAAGCAATGCCTCTCTGACAATGTCGAGATCCATGTCATCATTGACGCGCAGGGTGAAGATCGGGAAATCCCCCGAAATTGCCAGCGGCCAAAGCGACGACTGCGACTGCATGCCGGCGGCGACTGCGGCCGCATCGGCGCGCAGATACATATCCGGATAAACCAGGTGGCGGCCGAGATGCTGGAAGGCTACCGCCTGCTGCGACGTGACGCCGACATGGCGCATCTGCACCTGCGTGCGGGTCCATGCCTGGACGAGCTCGTGGTTGAAGGCGTCCGCGTGGCGATACCGATCAACGGCCTGGTCCACCTCATTGCGGCTCGGGGCAGCGACAGTCCAGAAGATGACGCTGACTTTCTTGCCGGGCGGCACGCGGACCGTGCGGCGAAGGGAGAGAACCGGGTCGAGAACGAAGCCGTCGGTGCCGGAAAGGGTCGCGCCAGGGTCGAAAACGGCAGCATTCGAGAGGGTGCGTCCCCGTCCGAGGAACTTGCGGCGGTCGGTCTCGAACTCGGTGTGGCGCGAAGAACCGGAGTTGTCGACGATAAGGTGAGCAACGGCCATGTTCGGCTCGTTCGGATCGCGCTTGTTGCGCTCGACGCGGATGACGTCACCGCGTTTGCCGATTTCCGTCTTGACGAACATCCGGGCAAACGCCGGGTGTGCGTTGTCGACATCGTCCGTCGCCAGAACCGGTTCGAGATACGAGGTCACCTCGATGAAGCGATCCTCCGTTCCGCTGTTGACGAGCGTCAGGCGTCGGCCTTCGGCGTCGTGCTCAGTGGCGACGATGCACTCGACCTCACTGGTAAGGTCACCGACGGTCTTGGTGAACTCCGCCTTTTCGTCGGCAAGGAGAACCCTGACCTGCTCGCCTTCGACGCTCTTTGGCTCCGCGGTCGCCGACCACCATTCGTTGGTTGCGGTATCGCGCAGGAAGATGAAGCTACCCCAGCGATCCTCGGTTGGATCGGCTTTCCAACGGGAGACCGACTGGCCGTTCCACCTGGAATAGCCGGCGCCGGTTGCAGTCAGCATCAGCGAGTAGTGGCCGTTCGAGAGGAAGACCAGCTCGCGGTCGCGCGATGCCGGATCATAGATCTTGCGCAGTTCAGGACGCAACAGGTCGTCCTGGATGCTGGCTGGCGTATCGGACTCGTGCTTGCCACTCATGACCGGAATATCCCGCGGTGCCTTCTCCTGGAGAAGGAGCTCGGCAGCCTCGATCACCGGATCCGAGTGGAAGAGTTCGCGCAAGTGGCCGTTGAAGGCCACGTTCGCGACGGCCGCGATCGACATGCCGTGATGGTGAGCATAGTAGTTGTAGACGACCGCGCAAGTCTTACCTTCGGGCACGCGGGTCGGCGTAAAATCGACGGCGTCGTGGAAGCCGAACTTACCGAGCGCGCCGAGCTTGCGCAGGCGCTGAAGGTTCTCAAGTGCCGCGTCAGGATCGTACTGGCTGGCGAGGATCGAAGCATAGGGCGCGATAACCGCGTTGTGGCCAAGGCCACGCTTCAGGCCGAGCGATGGTACGCCGAAGTTCGTGTACTGGTAGTTCAGGTTGTGGTCGCGCGCATTGAACGCCGCTTCCGAAATACCCCACGGAATTCCCAGCTTGCGAGCATGGTTCATTTGCTCGACCACGACCAGATTGTTGGTCTGGTTGAGGATGCCTCCGCCGCGCTCCTGCATGACGAGCGGCGGCATGAGGTACTCGAACATCGAGCCGGACCAGGAGACGAGTGCACCGCGCGAGCCAACCGGAACGACCTGGCGGCCGAGTCGGTACCAATGCTCTGTCGGCAAGTCGCCCTTGGCGATGCCGAACAGGCTGGTGAGGCGGCATTCCGACGCCAGTAGGTCATAACACGCCTGATCGAGTTCGCCGCTTTCCACCCGGTAGCCGATGGAGAGCAGGCGCCGCTCGGGTCGGAACAGGAAACCAAAGTCCATCGAGAAGGCGAGGTCGCGTGCCTTGTCGCGCAAGGCAGTCAGACGTGGACGCAACGCGTCGATGTTGGATAGATCAAAAGTGCTGTCGGAGATGTGGGCTTCGCAGATCTTGACCAGAGACTCCGCCCAGCGCGTGACTTCGACGCTCAAAGCAGACTTTACTTCGTGGTCGAGGTTGGCAGCGAGCTTCTGAATATCACGCGCCAGTACGGCGAGGTTGATGATGCGAATGGATGCGAACTCGTGCTCGCGCTTGACTGCGGCCAGCGCGTTCTGGAAGCCGATGATTCGTTCCTCCAGGCGACGGCGCAGCGGGCGAACCGTCTTGCGATCGTCCGGCAGCTCGGACAGCACTTCTGCAAGGATGCCGGCAGTATCGCCGACGCCGTCGAGGTTGCCCTGCATATGAGCTGACGGCGCTTCCGCCCAGTCGCGGCAGGCGGACGAGATCGCGATGAGGTGGCCAGCAAGGTTGCCGCTATCGACTGCGGAAACATAGCGCGGTCCAAGCGTCTCGAGCGTATCGGTGTGATACCAGTTGAACAGGTGCCCGCGGAACTTCTCCATCCTGTCGATCGTTGCGATCGTCTGTTCGAGCCGCTCGATGGTTTCCTCGAAGGAGAACCATCCGAAATGGCGGCCGGAGACGACGGATAGCAGGTAGACGCCGATATTGGTCGGAGACGTGCGCGTCGCCACGATCACATGCGGCGTTTCCTGAACATTGTCCGGCGGCAGGTAGTTCTGTTCGGCGGTCGTGAACGTCTCGAAATATCGCCACGTGCGGCGGGCAATCTTGCGGAGTTCGCTGGAAACGGAATCGGCGACCTCAAGCCGGTCTTCGGTCTCGGCAGACTGGCTGACATAGTAGGCGACCAGTGGCGACAGGAACCAGAGAAGGGCGAAAGGAACGCCGACGAGATAGGCGTTGTCGCCGGAAAGTGCGGCAAAGCCGAGCGCGAGAAGGGCCAGCACCGGGGCGTGCCACATTGCCTTGTAGTAAGACCGGATCGTTCCCTGCTTGCCGGCCTGGACACTGGCTGCCGTTCGCCACTGCAGCATCAGCTTGTGGCTGAAAAGCAGGCGATAGAGCGAGCGACCGATGGCATCGGCCATCATGCAAGCGGAATCGGCGATGAAGACGATCCGCAGGGCCACTTGGGCATTGGCCGCGCGAATGTCGGACCAAACGGTGTAAAGGTGAGCCCTCGCGACGATATCGCTGGTGCGGGGAATGATGCCGTGGATAAGCGAGAGCGTGGGAGCGACGAAGAGGCAGAAAATCAAGAGGATCTGCCAGACGAGTGCGCCGAGTGGGCTCATGAAATACCAGCCGAGCACCGAGGCGAAGAACCAGGCGATCGGTGTCAGCGAGCGGCGGAGATTGTCGAACATCTTCCAGCGGCCGAGCCCGGTCACGCCGTGCTTCGGATTGAACATGTACGGCAACAGCTGCCAGTCGCCACGCGCCCAACGATGCTGGCGCGAGGTTTCGACCTCGTAACGGATCGGGAAATCTTCGACGAGCTCCAGATCGGTGACCAGCGCGCAACGGGCCATCGAACCCTCGAGCAGGTCGTGGCTGAGCACCGAGTTTTCCTCGATGCGCCCCTTCAGCGACGCTTCGAAGGCATCGACATGATAAAGGCCCTTGCCGGTGAAAGTGCCCTCACCCGCCAGATCCTGATAGACGTCGGAGACGGTGAAGACGTACGGGTCGAGGCCGCGGTTGATCGAGAACACGCGCTGGAAGACCGAAGCGTCCTTGCCTGTTGTCAGGGATGGGGTAACGCGCGGCTGCAGCACGCCATAGCCGCTTTCGACGCGACCCGTAGCCGGATTGATGACCGGACGGTTGATCGGATGGTAGAGCTTGCCTGCGAGCTTCGTGACCGCATCACGCATAAGGCGTGTGTCGGCATCGAGCGTCATCACGTACTGAACGTTTGCCGGTACGATATTTGCACCCGGAAGGTAGGTCGTATCACGGTCGCCGCGAAGCAGCAGGTTCAATTCGTGCAGCTTGCCGCGCTTGCGTTCCCATCCCATCCAGGCACCTTCGGACGGATTGTAGAGCCGGCGGCGATGCAAGAGATAGAAACGCGTCTTGCCATCAAAGGCATAGCGCGCCGAGAGGTTTGCGACTTCGCGGCGAGCGTAGTCCAGAACCTCAAGATCGGCAGACGTTTCCTCGGCCTGGCTGTCCGGCCAGTCACTGAGCAGCGCGAAGTAGATTTCGCCGCGCGGGTTGGCGAGGTAGTGGACCTCGAGATTTCGGACCAGCTCATCGACGCTGTCACGGTTGGAGATAAGGCAGGGAACGACCAGAAGCGTGCGTGCTTCCTCCGGAATGCCTTCCTTGAATTCGTAGCCGACCAGTCGAGCCGGTATGACGAAGAACGACAGCACGGTGTTGAAGAGACCGGTCGCGCCTTCGGAGGCCAGAAGCGAGAACATGATCAGCAGGATCGCGATTTCCAGCGGTCCCATGCCTGCACTGGCCATGAACTTGCCGACGACCGCCATCGCGATGATCGTGAGCAGGATCACCGGAGCGGCGATCGACAGCCAATTGAATCGGCGAACGGCGCGGACAAAATGCTGCGTCGGCGTTGGGCGGTAGTTCGATCGCGCCTCGAGTTTTGGCCGTTGGGCACCGGTGAGAAAGCCACCGACGTTTGGTTCATTTGGCTGCGTCTCGCCGGAGGCCCTCGCCTCCTCAGTCATATCGAGCGCCAGTTGGGCAATTTCCATTTCCGACAGTGGCGAGCGCTTGGCCAGCTTTTCGATCTGCTTGCGGTATTTGTTGCGCGAGCCGGAATCAAGATCACCGTAGTCGGAATGGTCCCACAGCAGCTTGTCAACATGGCTCACCTGCTCGACCCAGACCGACCATTCGGTGTCGTCGATCTCGCGAAGACTGCGGATGATGTTGCCCATCGTGACATTGCCGGAGGACAGGCGGCTATGTTCCGCCATCGTCGCCTCTTCGGTGTCACGGCCGAGGGCTTCAAGACGCTCGTCCAGCCATGTGATCGCCACGCTGGACGCTTGCGAGCCGTCGCGCATGCGATAGAGGAACTGCGTCGCAAAGGTGTTGTCGTCGGCAAGAGACTCCAGCGACCTAAGATACTCGGCCGCCCTTCCCGGGTCCGTCAGCCGCACAAGCTCGTCTGCAGCCTCGTTGGCGCGTCGACGCAACCGACGGCTGCGCTCGACGCGGATCGAAATGCGACGCAGGTTTTCCACGAGCACATAGCGAACAAGCGACGGCAGTGCCCAGAGTTCACCGATCCTCAGCGTTTCGCTCTGCTGGAAGCCATCGACGAGGGCCGTCAGGCTTTGCTGCGAGATCGTGCTGTGGGTGTGGGCGACATAAAGCCACGCGAGCGCCAGCGTGCGCGGAATCTGCACACCGCTGATGTCGATCGTCGGCAGTTCCCGATAGAAGCGCCGCGGGAAGTCCCGACGGATTTCCTGGATCGCTTCCTCGACAATGTAGTGGTTGTCGAGCAGCCATTCCGCTGCGGGAGTGATCGTTTCACCCGATTCCACGTCCGTTGCCGTGGTGCGGTAGACCCGCAGGATTTCCTTCTCGTTTTCCTTATGCCGCGCGAAGAAATCGAAGGGCGCAAAAGCGGGCAGCAAGTCGACGCCGCGGGCGGCGACGGAGGCGCCTATTGCCTTGATATCCTCGATGGAAAGATACGTTGAGCGGATCGAGTCGTTATGATCGATCTGCTTCGTTTCGGACTCGCGGGACGGGCTCGGAGACGTGGCGGAAATTGACATGGGTTCGGTTCTGGATCCAAACAAAGTTATGATGATTTTGCGTAGCCTTTTGCACTGCCAAATATGACTGCCGCATGAACAGTGCCGAGGTTTCCTGATCCCGGACAGCAAGATCGAAGCGGTAATCAACCGACGATGCGAAACGGTTTAAACGCGACCTATGTGGGCGATGTGCGAACACGGCTCCGTTGCGCCCTCCACCCTTTCGGAGCCATTCCGGGAAAGTTGGACACCATTGCGATAATTCAAGTCAAGATGTTTCAAAGGATGCAATCGGGCACCGTGCGGATATTTCCTGCGGTCGAAAGGAAACCGGCGCTTGGGCAAGCGCCGGTTTCCCATTTTACACCAATGTTTTTGTCAAGCGCGCCGCATGAGGCGCACAACCAGCGAGACGACGAACAGGATCAGGAACAGGAAGAAAAGAACCTGAGCGATTGACGCCGAAGCACCTGCAATGCCGCCAAAGCCCAAAACGCCGGCGATCAGCGCCACAACGAGAAATACAAGTGCATAGTAAAGCATGGCGATCTCCTTTGTCTTTGCTGACAAAATAACGGGAGGTCGCCCTATTGGTTCCGTTGGAGCTCCAAGGCCGGCTTCAGCCAACAGAAAAGATGCGTCGACGCGCCTTTGCAATACCGGCAACCGAACGCAGTCTTAAACTGCATGGAAGAGACAGAGTAGAATAATCACCGGGATCGGATACCGATCAACCAAAGCAAAATGCCTTTCATCGTCATTTTCCCTTTCACAATGAATGTGACGAGAGGATGAGCCGGGATGGTTCCGACACGGCATCTTCCGACTGCTACGTGCTCTTGGCTTATCCGACGACGCCAAAGACGAGGGCTGCGACGAAAAGAAATGCCGCCGTGACAAGCGTTGCGTGAACGACAAGCTGAATCTTGCTGCGTGCCGTGACCGGCTTCTTGGTCTGGACGGAACCATATTGATTCACATGAGCGTGCGAGATACCCAAGTCTGCCATGTGCTGCCTCCGTTTCTCCGCGCTTCTTTTTGTTAGAGCGTGTTTTCGTATTTTCTCTATCTGATAAGTAGAGATAAAATTCTGTCCTGCTAGGCGGCGTTAAAAAATCCGTCCGTTTGTGCCTAGACGAGAGTTCGCCACGCCCAGAGCAGGGAACGCTCGTTCCCGGCACCATAGCGCGGCCTCACCGCTGCTTCTGGCGTTTCCAGCAAGCGCCGGTCTTTCTCTGCGGGAATGGATGTCGAGATTGCAGCTTCTCTATCGGTTTTGGCCGGTGGCTGCAGGTATCCCATTGTCATGCCGCCGAGAAAAAACATGCCTGATCTCCATGATCACGAAAATTAACGGGCGTTAACCGGATCATGACAGAAGTAAGGGAGGTGTCAATAGTCTAGTCGAATGGTCGTGTTTTAGTTGATCGTTAAGGCTGAGGTCCAGCGAGCCTCAGCGAAATCAATTCTTCGAAAGGATTGCCCTTCAAGCTTTTACGAAGCCCTTGCTGGCGATCATCAAATTTCGCGTGTAGTCCTCCGTCACGGCTGCCTGCGCCAGCTGCGTCGCGGTCAGTCGCTCGACGACGGTGCCGTCGCGCATCACTACCAGGCGATCACACATATGCGTGACGACGCCGAGGTCATGGCTGACCATAACGAAGGTCAGCTTGCGATCACGACGAATCTGCTCGAGCAGATTCAGAACCTCCGCCTGCACCGAGGCGTCAAGAGCCGAGGTCGGCTCGTCAAGCAGGAGAATCGTCGGCTCGACGATCAATGCGCGGGCAATCGCAACTCGTTGGCGTTGACCGCCAGAAAGCTGATGCGGGTACCGGAAGCGGAAGCCGTTTCCAAGCCCGACTTCATCGAGGGCGCGGGCAATCCGCATGTCATTGTCACCGATGCCATGTATCGCCAGCGGCTCGAGCAGGAGGCGATCGATGGTCTGGCGGGGGTGCAGGGACCCATAGGGATCCTGGAAGACCATCTGCACCTGTCTGTAGAAGGCCTTGGATCGCTTGGCGCCGACGAGGGGATCGCCATGGATTCTGATGCTGCCGCTCGCCACCGGCGCCAAGCCAGCAACAGCACGGAGCAAGGTCGACTTTCCGGATCCGGACTCGCCCACTAGGCCGAATGACCCGCCGGTCTCGATATCGACGCTGACGTCCTTTAGCGCGTGGAAGTGATCATAGATTACACTCAGCTTATCGACTGACAGTGCGATGGTCATGCGGCCCACTCCGGCTTGCGATCGAGGACCGGCAGGGGATGCCTGCTTTCGCCAATTTGGGGCATGCAGTTCAACAGGCCCTGCGTGTATGGGTGGCGCGCGTTCTTAAGTTCCGATGCCTTGAGTTCTTCGACAACCTTGCCGGCATACATAACGATGACGCGGTCACAAAAGGACGAAACCAGGCGGAGGTCGTGGGACACGAAGATCAGCCCCATTCCGCGTTCCGACACGAGTCGGTCCATGATCCGGAGAACGTCGAGCTGGACCGTGACATCCAGCGCGGAGGTCGGTTCGTCGGCGATCAAGAGCTCCGGATCGGCGATCAGCATCATGGCGATCATTGCGCGCTGACCCATGCCGCCCGAGACCTCATGCGGATAGAGGTCGAATACCCGCTTCGGGTCGCGGATTTGAACCGCCTCCAACATCGCCAGCGCGCGATCGCGCGCCTCCGCGTTGCCGACCCTTTCATGGGTTCGCAACGTTTCGCAAATCTGCCGGCCGATCGACATCACGGGATCGAGCGAATATTTGGGATCCTGGAGAACCATCGCGATGCGTTTGCCGCGCAACTGTCGGCGCTGCTTGGCGGATGCGGCGAGAAGATCGATGCCGTTGAAGTCGAGCTTGTCGGCCGAGACGATGCCGTGTTTCGGGGTTAGCCCCATGATGGCGCGCCCCGTCTGGGACTTGCCGGAGCCGGACTCGCCGACAATACCGAGGCGTTCCTTTCCAAGGGCAAAGGAGACGCCGCGGACTGCTTCGATCACGCCCGTGCGCGTGGGATAGCTGACTTTGAGGTTTTGAACCGTGAGGAGCTCGGTCATTGGCCGCTCTCCTTCGGGTCAAGCGCATCGCGCAGGCCGTCGCCGAGCAGGTTGAAGCCGAGGCTGACGATCAGGATAGCGAAACCAGGCATTGCGGCGACCCACCACTGGTCCAGGATGAAACGCCGGCCGGAGGCGATCATCGCGCCCCACTCGGGTAACGGAGGCTGCGCGCCGAGACCGAGGAAGCCGAGACCGGCGGCTGTCAGGATGATCCCAGCCATGTCGAGTGTGACGCGCACGATGAGCGAGGAAAGGCATAGCGGCATGACGTGCCGGACCACAATCCGCAAAGGTGATGCGCCCATCAGCTTGACCGCGGAAATATAGTCGGAGCGTCGCACGGTTAGCGTCTCCGCGCGCGCAATGCGGGCGTAAGGCGGCCAGGAGGTGATAGCAATGGCAATGATGGCGTTCTGGATGCCAGGCCCGAGCGCCGCGACGAAGGCGAGGGCCAGAACCAGCTTCGGGAATGCCAGGAAGATATCGGTAATGCGCATCAGCGTCGCATCGACCCAGCCGCCGGCATAACCCGACACCGTCCCGACGATCAGGCCGATCGGCGCCGAGATGGCTGCGACGAGAACGACGACGAGCAGGGTCAGACGAGAGCCATAGATGAGGCGGGAATAGATATCGCGTCCCTGATCGTCGGTGCCAAGCCAATAGCCCTCTGAGCCCGGCGGCAGCAAACGCGCATTTTTCAGGTCGCCCACAACAGGCGGATGGGTTGCAAGTACATTCGCAAAGGCAGCCACAAACAGGAGCGCAATGATGATCAGCAAACCGACGACGGCGAGGCGGTTTGCGCTGAACTGGCGCCAGGTCACGTAGGCTCGGCCCAATCGCGCCTGCGTGCGCGACTGCGGCCGATCGGAAAGCAGCCACTCGCGGCGGCTCAGTGGCGCTGATTGATTTGCGGGAACCGTCATCGGCTTCGCGTCCTGGGGTCAAGCGTCCGGTAGAGAAGGTCGGACAGAAGATTGATGCCGATGAAAACCGTGCCAATAATGATGGTGCCACCAAGGACGGCGTTCATATCCGCGTTCTGAAGGGAATTGGTGATGTAGAGCCCGATGCCCGGCCAGGAGAACACAGTCTCGGTGAGCACCGAACCCTCAAGCAAGCCGGCATATGAAAGTGCAATGACGGTTACAAGCGGCACCGCGGCGTTGCGCAATGCGTGACCCCAGATCACCCGGGTTTCCGTTAGTCCCTTGGCGCGCGCCGCGACCACATACTCCTGGCTCAGCTCGTTGAGCATGAAACTTCGGGTCATGCGGCTGATGTAGGCCAGCGAGAAATAGCCGAGCAACGAGGCCGGCAGGATGATGTGGCGAAAAACGTCATAGAAGACGTCCCATTGCCCCTGCATGGCGCTGTCGAGGAGATAGAAGCCGGTCACCGGCGTGAAACTGTATTCAAAGACAATATCAATGCGGCCGGGGAAGGCCACCCAACGCAATTGGGCGTAGAAGATGACAAGCGAAATGAGTGCCAGCCAGAATATCGGCACGGAATAGCCAATCAGGCCAATGACGCGGACGACCTGGTCGGCCGTGCTGCCTCGCCGGACTGCAGCGAGGACGCCCAGCGGGACGCCAATTGCGGAGCCGATGATCGTCCCGAGCGTTGCGAGCTCGATCGTCGCGGGAAAGACGCGCCTGATGTCGACCATGACAGGATTGGTGGTCAGCACCGAGGTTCCGAAGTCACCCGAAAGGATGCTCTTCAGATAGATGTAGAACTGCTGGTAGAGCGGCAGGTCGAAACCGAGCTCGTGTCGGACGCGTTCGACGACATGTGTCGGCGCGCGGTCGCCGAGAATCGCAAGGACCGGATCGATCGGTACGACGCGGCCGATGAAGAAAGTCACGGCCAGGAGGCCGAGATAAGTGGTGACGGCGGCGACAAGAAATCGCCCGACCGCCTTGGCAACGGGAACAGCACGGCCCGGTTTGGGCCGTACCTCCGTCTTTGTCTCAATGATGCTCAACGGATCAATCCTGCCGGATTATTCCTTGCCGATCGGGCCGACATAGTTGGTGTCGAAGCTCGGGCCGAGCTTGAAGTCCTTCAAGCTCTTGCGAGCGCCTGCGACTTCGATCTGCTGGAAGATGATCACAAAGGGGCTGTTGGCGAGGAACTTCTTCTGGATGTCCTCGTACATGGCAGCGCGCTTGGCGCCGTCACGCTCCAGCAATGCAGCCTTCGTTTCCTTGTCGAGCTCTGGCGCTTCCCAGGTGTTGCGCCATGCGAGCGTCTTGACCGTACCAGCGTCCGAGTTGTCTGGGTTGGTGGTGAAGGTGTCGGCATTCGAGTTCGGGTCGAAATAGTCCGAACCCCACTGGCCGATGTACATGTCATGCGTGCGTGCACGGAACTTCGTCAGGGTCTGCTTGCCGTCGCCGGGGATGATTTCCATCTTGATACCGGCCTGGGCGAGCGACTGCTGGATGGATTCGGCAATACCCGTTACCGGCTGCGTATTGCGAACGTCCATCGTCACCGAGAAGCCGTCCTTCAGGCCGGCCTTCGCAAGCAGTTCCTTCGCCTTGGCCACGTCGAGCTTATAAGGGTTTTCATCGAGCGCACCGAGCTGGCCCTTGGGCAGGAAGGTCTGGTGGATTTCGCCGATGCCCTTGATCAGCGTCGAACCGATCGCATCATAGTCGACAAGATACTTGAAGGCTTCCTGGACTTCCGGTTTCTTCAGGTTGTCGTTCTTGGAGTTGAGGCTGACGTAGTAGACGGTCCCTTTCGGCGCAGCGACGGTCGTCAGGTCGGCATTCTTGGCGATCGCATCCAGATCGCCGGGCTCCAGGTTGCGCGCGATATCGATATCGCCTGCTTCCAGCGCCAGGCGCTGCGCCGAGCTTTCCTTCATGAAGCGATAGATGACGCGGTTGAGCTTCGCCTTGTCGCCATAGTAATTGTCGTTGCGTTCCATCACGACAACTTCATTGGCGCGCCATTCGCGCAGCTTAAAAGCGCCGGAGCCTGCATAACCGGTCTTCAGCCATTCGTTGCCGAAGTCGTTGTCGTACTTGTAGTCGGCGCTCGGCGTCACGGACTTGATGTGCTCCATGACCAGCTTCTTGTCGACGACCGAGGCAACAGTTGCCGTCAGGCAGTTCAGAACGAAGCTCGGCGCGTAAGGCTTGTCGACTGTGAAGACGAAGGTGTTTTCATCTGTCGCCTTTGCCTTCTCGGTCACGTTGTCGCCATTGATGCCGAACTGGGTAATGATGAACGCCGGGCTCTTGTCGAGCTTGACTGCGCGCTCGAAGGACCACGCAACGTCTTCGGCGGTGATCGGATTGCCGGAGGCGAACTTCAGGCCGGATTTGAGCTTGAAGGTGTAGGTCAGGCCATCATCAGACACCGTCCAGCTGTCGGCGAGATCGCCCTTGACCTTCGACGTGTCGCTCATGTCGAGACGGACGAGCAGGCTGTAGGTGTTGCTCGTAACTTCGGCCGTCGACAGTTCGAACGCCTCACCCGGGTCCATGGTGATGATGTCGTCGATGGCGAAGCCTTCGACCAGCGTGTCCTTCGGCGTTTCCGCGAAGGCAGCCGGTGCGGCGGCCATCATGATCGACAGAGCGGCGCCTGCCGAAAGCAGACGGAAGGTGCGGTTGAATTTGCTGACTATCATGGTTTTTGTTCCCCTGTTTTCCATTTCAATACAAAGCGATAGGCAAGCTTAGGCGTACTCTTCTCCCCACGCCGAAGTCAGAATTCTCAGCCAGTTCCCGCTGGCCAATTTTTCGAGATCTCGTGCACCATAGCCAACGCGCTGGAGGGCGGCAATCAGCTTCTGGTTACCGGCGGCATCCCCTATTTCTTCGGGAATGGTTGCGCCATCGAAGTCCGAGCCGAGAGCCACACAATCGATGCCGATGCGCTCGACGAGATAATCGATATGGCGCACCATGTCGCTGAGCGGTGTGTCGCCATCGGAGCGACCGTCGCTGCGCAGCATCGCGGTCGCATAGTTCACGCCGACGAGGCCGCGGCTTTCTCTAATGGCGTCGAGCTGCTTGTTAGTGAGATTACGAGCAACGGGCGTTAGCGCATGAGCGTTGGAGTGGCTGGCCACGAGCGGCTGATCGGTTGTCTTTGCAACATCCCAGAAGCCTTTCTCGGTGATGTGCGCCAGATCGATCAGGATGCCGAGCCGGTTGCATTCGCGCACAAGCGCCAAGCCTGCCTCGGTCAGGCCGGGCGCGGTGTCCGGCGACATCGGAAATGCGAAGGGCACGCCGTGGCCGAAGACATTGTGCCGGCTCCATACCGGTCCCAGTGACCGCAAGCCGGCGGCATGGAACACTTCGAGCGCTGCGAGATCGGGGCCAATGGCCTCGCAGCCTTCCATGTGCATCACAGCCGCGAAGACGCCGTCGGCCATCGCTTGGCGAATGTCCTTGACGCTGCGGCAGAGGCGCCAGGCGCCTGCGCGGTCGAGGCGAAGCGCGATCGCGGCCATTTCCGTAGCGATCCTCAGCGAGGGAAGCGGTTCGAGGGGCGCGGCAAGCGGGGTGACATAGTGGCCGTTCTTGTCGGGATCGGCAAAAACGAGATCGCCGGAGGGCACGTAGATTGCGCATAGGCCGCCGGCCAGCCCGCCAGCCTTGGCGCGCGGGGCATCGATATGGCCTAGGTCTGTTCCGTTTGAAAATTCAGCGACTGGATCGCCACCATCCCGTTCATGTGTCCAAAGCCGGAGGAGGACGTCGTTATGGCCGTCGAATACGAATTGCATCTGCGTTCCTGTGTGCCCGGGCGGGCGATATGAAGAGCGCAGAATAGAAAAGCTGACGGAATACGCTACCACTTTTTTCAGAAATTTTGCGCTTCCGCATCAATGGTTAGCGGAAACAAAAAACGGGAGCCAAGGCTCCCGTTCCGAAGTGCTTTTCGTCAGTGCTTGGCGCGTTTCTTTTGCCGGTAAACGTCGATCACGACGGCAGCCACAATGATCAGCCCCTTGACGATCTCCTGGTAGTAGGCATCAACCCTGAGAAAGGTGAAGCCCGAGGTCATCACGCCGAGAATGATCGTGCCGATAACTGTTCCGGTGATGCGGCCGACGCCACCCGTCAGGGACGTACCGCCGATAACAGTCGCAGCAATGGCGTCCAGTTCGTACATGACACCCATGCCGGCCTGCGCGGTCTGGGCGCGGGCTGCCGTGACCACGCCAGCAAGACCCGCCAGGAGACCGGCGATTGCGTAAACCTTGATCAGGTGGGCTTCGATGTTGATACCGGAAACCCGCGCAGCCTGCACATTGGCGCCGATGGCATAGGTGAACTTGCCGTAGCGGGTATAGCGCAGCGCAATGTGGAAGATCAGCGCGACGACGAGGAAAACGATCACGGGCCAAATGCCGGTGCCGATGAAATTGAACTGATCGGTGAGCCCCGAAACCGGCTGGCCCTTGGTGTACCACTTCGAAATGCCGCGCGCCGAGACCATCATGCCCAGCGTTGCGATGAACGGCGGGATCTTGGTCTTTGCGATCAGCTGTCCGTTGATAAAGCCGGCTGCGAGGCCGATGAGGAGGCCAACGCCGATCGGGATGAAGAAGGGCAGGTCGGTCAGCGAAGGATAGAGCGCTCGTGGCCAGGTCGATGCCTGCGCGAAGCTTGCCGCAATCATCGCGGTCATGCCGACGACCGAGCCGGATGATAGGTCGATGCCGCCGGTGATGATAACTTGCGTCACACCCACCGCAATGATGCCGATGACGGCGACCTGAAGGACCATGATCGTCAGGCGCTGCGAATTGAACAGGAAGCTCTGGCCCACAAAAATCCAGCCCAGAATTTCATAGATGAGCGCAATGCCGACCAGGACGAGGAAAATGCTGAGTTCAGGCGGAACACGTCGTCTGCGCGCGCGCGTTGCGAGGGGGGCTGCCGCCTCAGCTGCGTTTGTATTCATGATATCCTCCCTTCGGTTGCCGGAGGCCGCGTCACTGCGCGGCAAGCTCCATAACCTTGATCTGCGTTGCTTCGTCGCGATTGAGAAAACCGGTTACACGCCCTTCGTGCATCACCATGATGCGGTCGCTCATGCCCAAGACTTCCGGCATTTCGGACGAGATCATGATCACTGCTACTCCATTTCTCGCCATCTCCGTCACCAGACGATGGATCTCGGCCTTGGCGCCGACATCGATGCCGCGTGTCGGCTCGTCGAGAATGAGGATCTTCGGTTTCGTAAGCAGCCAGCGACCGATCAGAACCTTCTGCTGGTTGCCGCCGGAAAGGTTTTCCACGCGCTCATCGAGGTTGGGGGTCTTGACCCGGAGTTTCTTGGCCATGTCTTCGCAAGTCGCCTCGATCGAGCTTTCCTGCACAAAGCCACCCTTGACGAAGCTGTCCTGGAGAACGGCGATCTGCATGTTCTCGAGAACGCTGAGGATCAGCAGACAGCCTGTGTCTTTGCGGTCCTCGGTCAGGAATGCCATACGATTCCGGATTGCGACGGTCGGCGAGGCGATGTCTGTCGTCTTGCCGAAGAGCTCGATCGTGCCCGACGTCGCCGGCGTCACACCGAACAAGGTCTCGGCGACGTTGGATCGGCCTGATCCCACGAGGCCGGCAACGCCGAGGATCTCGCCCGATCGCACGTCAAAGGAAACGTCATGGAAGACGTTGTTCAGCGAGAGGTTCTTGACCGAGAGGACGACGTCGCCGATCGGCACCTCCTCCTTCGGGAACATCTGGGTGATTTCGCGGCCGACCATCATGCGGATGATGTCATCGCGGGTGACGTCCGTTGACGCATGTGTGCCGATATAACGGCCATCACGGAACACTGAGAATTCGTCGGCAATCTCGAACAGCTCGTTCATCTTGTGCGTGATGTAGACGATGCCGATGCCTTGAGCCCTGAGGTCGCGAATGATCCTGAAGAGATGCTCGACCTCGCGCTCGGTCAGCGCCGATGTCGGTTCATCCATGATCAGCACGTCGGAATTGTAGGAGACCGCCTTGGCGATCTCGACCATCTGCCGGTTGGCGACCGAAAGTTCGCTAACCTGGATCTCGGGGTCGATGTCGATATTCAGCCGTCGAAACAGCTCGTCGGTCTGGCGGAACATTGCCGCGTGATCGACGAAGCCGAACTTGTTCTTCGGCTCACGACGGATCCAGATGTTCTCGGCGACCGTCATGAACGGCATCAGGTTCAGTTCCTGATGGATCATGGCGATGCCGTTTTCCAACGCGTCGAGCGGTGATTTAAGCTGAATCTCTACGCCCTTGAGGCGCACTTCGCCCTTATCGGGAATATAGATGCCGGCGAGGATTTTCATCAGTGTCGACTTGCCGGCGCCATTTTCGCCCATCAGAGCGTGCACTGTGCCGCGCTTCAGCCGGAACTGAACGTCGTCGAGAGCGACGACACCCGGAAACTCCTTCCGGACACCTTCTGCGCTCAGCAGGTATTCCGCATTCGGAACAGCGCCACTCTGACGCACTGCAGCCATTGTAGACGGGCTGACAACCATCTCATCTCCTCCCGGACAGGAACTGAAGAAGGATGCGGAACCATGTCCCGCATCCTGGCTCTCCAAAGCGTTAGTTCTTTGCGACGAAGTCCTTGACGTTCTCAGGCGTGACGAGCTGGAAAGGAATGTAAACCTTCTTCTCCACCTTTTCGCCCTTTGCAAGCGTCAGAGCCGCATCGAGCGAGCCCTTGCCCTGCCCGGCAGCGTCCTGGAAGACCGTCACGTCGAGGTCACCGGCCTGCATCGCGGCAAGCGCGTCTTGGGTGGCGTCAACGCCGCCGATCACGATCTTGCTGAGGTCCTTGCCGGCCGCCTTGAGGGCCTGGATGGCGCCAATTGCCATTTCGTCGTTGTTCGAGATGACGGCGTCGAATTCGATGCCGCTAGAGAGCCAGTTGGTCATCAAATCCGAACCTTCTGTGCGCGACCAGTTTGCCGTCTGCTCCTCAACGAGCTCGATACCCTTGCAGTCGTCGGTTGCCACAACATCATGGACATCCTTGGTGCGCATGCGAGCAGCCTGGTTGGAGAGTTCGCCCATCAGGATGACAGCCTTGCCCTTACCGCCGAGCAGACGGCACACTTCCTTGGTCTCGAGCGTGCCAGATTCCTGCTCGTTCGAAGCGACGAAAGCCTGCTTGTCCGGTAGGCTGTCAACGTTGACCGGCTCACGGTTGACATAAACCAGCGGAACGCCGGCTTCAGCTGCGATCTTCGACATGGCTGCCGTGGCGTCGGTGTCAACCGGGTTGACGATGATCGCGTCGACCTTGGAAGCAATGAAATTCTGGATCTGGCTCTGCTGTTTGGCGACGTCGTTCTGGGCGTCTTCGACCTGCAGTGTCACACCGTTCAGCGTCTTGGCATAGTTCTGCATGCCGTTGCGCAGAACAGTCAGGAAGTTGTCGTCGAACTTCGACATAGAGACGCCGACGGTCTCAGCGTGAGCGGCCGTCGACAGGACGAGCGCCATAGCAGTGCCCATGATAAATTTCTTCATTTTTCTTTCCTCCACAAAGCGGTGTCCGGCTGCACCCTCCTCACGCCGGAGCTTCGGGCAGTGCCCAAAAGCCAGTATCTGTTCGCTGTGTGCCATCTCCCGTTGGCCGTCCGTCAAGAAACGGAACAAACGAACCGTAAAATTTCTGTTGCGGAATATTCATTCCATTTTCTGCCAGGGGCGTCAAGTCCAATTCAAGGACGAGGTCGCCGACGCCCTACGAAAATCTCGCCGGACAACCCCATGGCGGTGAAAAGCGCGATGTTGCGAACTATATAAACGCGCCAACGGCAGCAGTTCGCTGCCTTCCATGGAGAAACCGATGCCCATCTCGATGTACCGATTGACAGTTCCCGTCTTCCAGCACGGTCTTGAAACCTTGAAGATCTATCTCGATAAAGCCGACGACTTCGCGAAAGAAAAAGGCATCGACGGAGCCGATCTTGTTGCCGCGCGGTTGTCTTCGGACATGCTGCCATTCTCGGGTCAGTATCAACGCGCGACCGATAGCGCCAAATTGGCGATCGCGCGGCTGACCGGTAGCGAAGCGCCGAAATTCGAGGACAACGAAGTGACGATCACCGAGTTGCGCGAGCGTGTCGCCAAGACGGAAGCCTATCTCGCTACCGTCGAGCCTGCTGCGCTCGAGGGAACGGAAACGCGGGAAATCGCTCTTTCGCCAGGGGGCAACAAGATCACGTTCCGCGGCGACGAGTATGTCATGACCTTCGCACTGCCGAACTTCTTCTTCCACCTTGCGACGGCACACGCGATCCTGCGCAACCAGGGCGTTCCGGTCGGCAAGATGGACTATCTCGGACGCCTCGCCTGATGGAACTTACCGCCGGGGCTGACCCCGTTTCGTGAGATGCGTGGCGGCGCGCTCGGCGTCCCGACGCAGGCATGTCCGGTCGCCGACAGACAATCACCGCGCCGCTGGTCCGCGGTGATGAGCAGGATGTTCGGTCGACCGGTCATGGATGCATGTCAGTGCTGGTTTGATTTTGCGTGCCAGTTCCACGCCGAGCGGATGATCTGAGACAGGTCATATTGCGGCGTCCAGCCGAGAATCTCCCGCGCCTTGTCATTGTTGGCAACTAGCGTGTGCGAGTCGCCTTCGCGACGACCGGCATATTCCACAGGAAACGGCCGCTCCGACACACGCTCGATAGTGTTGAGCAGTTCCTTCACCGTGGTTCCCGTGCCGGTGCCGAGATTGAGAGCAATCGACTCCCCGCCCCGCAGCAGATGCTCCACGGCGCGGACGTGGGCGTCGGCGAGGTCGAGCACATGGATGTAGTCGCGGACACAGGTGCCATCACGCGTCTCATAGTCGGTGCCGAACACCTTGAAGCCTTCACGGCGACCGAGGGCGGCATCGATCGCCAAGGGTATGGCGTGGGTTTCCGGCTGATGCCACTCGCCGACACGACCTTCGAAATCGGCCCCGGCTGCATTGAAGTAGCGGAGCACGACAGATCGAAACCCCGTGTACCTGTCATAGTCGGCAAGCGCCTGCTCGATGATGTATTTCGTTTGGCCATATGGGTTGATCGGCACCTGACGATGCGTTTCATCGAGCGGCACGCTCTGCGGCAAGCCATAGGTTGCGCAAGTAGACGAAAAGACGAATGCCTTGACGCCAGCCGCCTGAGCGGCGGCCAATAGCGTCAGCGTGCCAATGACGTTGTTTTCGTAGAAAGCAACCGGGTCTTTTACCGATTCACCGACCTCGATGAGCGCGGCAAAGTGTAGGATGGCGGCCGGTTTGTGCTTGGCCAAAACCTCGTCAAGACGAGCCCGATCCCGAATGTCGCCTTCTTCCGCAGGTCCCCACTTCACGAACTCGCGATGTCCGTTGGAGAAATTGTCAAAAACGATAGGCTTGAAGCCCTTGTTCGCAAGATCGAGACACGTGTGCGAGCCGATATACCCAGCACCGCCCACGACCAGAACCGTTTCACCTGCCATGCACCACCTTCAATTCCCGTTTCGGATGAGGGTAGACTTAGGGCAGGTCGATGGCGAGAAAAAGAAAGAAACGTACGGGGAGGGGCGTTGCCTTCATTTTGTCGGCGACGGCATTAGCAAATTGCTCGACCGAAGTTTTTCTGATGAATTTACTGTTCGTGAAACGCCCGCAGCGGCCAGGTCTTAAAGTAACGTAGACGCGGTCTTCGGATTGTTCTCGCGACAAAATATATTTCCAAGTACTTCTATTGTATTATTTTAGACGCATTCGTATTTTCTGCGAGAGGAGTTTAATCTGGTAATATCTGCGATAAATCGGGAAGCGTATCTCTATGACTTCGTCGATCAGAAAGTTCATATTCCATGATCTTCAGGCGATCGAGGGATACATTGATCCGCCTGACGCGCTGGTATTTCTCGCCATTTTGCGGTCCCAGCAGGCGGCATCCTTGCAAGGCGGCTTAGCCGAGATAGGCGTTTACTACGGCCGATCCTACTTCCTGTTGCGAAAAATCTGCGGAGACGCGGAGAAGATCGTGGCTATCGATCCCTTCGATATCGTGAAGCCAGATCACGGTGTCGCGCAATATGACCGTTTCGTGGCGGGCGGTCGCCAACTCGGCCTTTCCGTAGATGGAGCGCGCGTCATCAAGAGCGACAGCACGCTGCTCAGGCCCGAGGACATTATCGAAAGAGCCGGCATGGTCCGCTTCTTCAGCATCGACGGCGGCCATATGCTGCATCACGTCGAGGCCGATAGCCGTCTTGCCGCCGCGTCGCTTGCCGAGCATGGCATCATCGTTTTCGACGACACCTTCAATCCGGCTTGGCCGGAGGTCACCGCCGGGGTAACCGACTTCCTGCGCGAAGGGGCCGGTCGCTTTTCGGTTTTCTGCCTGACGAAATATAAGACCTATCTTTGCCGCCAGGCGTTTCACGAGTTCTACTCGCGCACGATCAAGACTTCGACCGAGCTCAAGGCATTCGATCACCTTGAGACCAAATTCCTCGGCTCGACGGCGATCCGGTTGCACAATCCGATGCGGCGCCGCATCGCTTACGAAGTGATGGTCGGGCTCGGCATGCGTGCGTTGTCTGAGCGTGCCTACCGATGAACCAAGTTAGACCGGCGGCGGGTCTGCTTCTTTCAGCCTGTATCCGACACCGGTTTCCGTCGTGATGTATTGCGGCTGGTCCGGGCTCAGTTCGATCTTCTGGCGCAGCTGGCGAACGTAGACGCGCAAATACTGCACGTCGGCAGCCGGTCCCCAGATCTGCTTCAGCAGGAATTGATGGGTCAGGACCTTTCCTGCGTGCTGGGCGAGGACCCTCAGAATGTCGTATTCCTTGGGCGAGAGCTTGATTTCCCTGCCATCGATTTTGACGATGCGCTTGACGAGGTCGATGGACAGGCCTCCGGCCTGAAAGATCGCCCGCTCACCCTGTTGTTGTAACCGATGACGCAAGGCAACACGGAGCCGGGCGCCGAGTTCGTTCATGCCAAACGGCTTTGTCAGGTAGTCGTCGGCCCCAGCCTCGAGGGCGTTGACGATACCCGTTTCGTCTGTGCGGCTGGAGAGGATCACGATCGGCAAGGTAAGGCCCGCGTCTCTCCACTCCCTCAACAGTTCGTGACCTGATTTGTCCGGCAGGCCAAGGTCGAGCACGATCAGATCAGGTGGCTCGTCCTTGGCCGATTGTAGGGCCGCAGCGCCGTTCGGCGCCTCGTGCACCTCATAGCCTTGCGCGGTGAGGCCAACGCGAAGCAGCTTGCGGATCGGAGGCTCGTCGTCGACGACGAGAATTTTTACGGCTGAACCGGTCATTGGAGCTCATCCAGTTTCTGAATCTCATTTGGTTTTGGAAGACGGATGGTGAAGACGGCACCGGAACGATCGGAGCGATTTGCGGCTGTGATCGTGCCGCCCATCGCCTCGACAAAACCTCGACAGATTGACAAGCCGAGGCCCGTTCCCGCTCGAACCTGATCACCCTTGCGCACGCGATAGAATGTATCGAAGACGCGATCCACGTCAGCGGGCGGAATACCGGGTCCCTTGTCCGAAACCTGAATCATGACATTGTATCCGTCCGCCCACCCATCGATACGGATCGATGATCCTTGCGGCGCATATTTGGCAGCATTGTCGAGCAGATTGAAAAGCACCTGCTCGAACAATACCGGGTCAACGCGAACCATCGGCAGGTCCGCGGGAATTGTCACGACGGTCTTGTGGTGTGCGAGAATTTTCTCGGCGCGGCGCAACGCGCTGCCGGCAATGTCGCCCGGGTAGTGCAGCGCATAGTTCGGCTCCATCGCCCCAGACTCGATCTTCGTCATATCGAGCAGGTTGGCGATAAAGCGATTGAGCCGCTCCGATTCGTCGATGACGGTCGAGAGAAGATCGACGCGATCTTCCTGAGACATGGAATCGAGATAGTCGCGGAGTGTGCCCGCAGCGCCAAGGATAGCCGCGAGCGGCGTCTTCAGGTCATGCGAGATCGAGGTCAGCAGGGCAGAGCGCAAACGGTCGGCTTCGGCAGCAAGTCTTGCGCGATCAACATCTGCCACGAGTTGAATGCGCTCGATCGCCAGCGCCGCCTGGTCCGCCAATGCGTCGAGAAGACGTTGCTGCTCGGGCGTCAGGAGCCGGCCGTCGCGTCTATCATTGTCCAGGCCGATCACGCCCACGGCTGCGCGTCCGGTTCGCAGCGGCACATAGAGGCGCTTGGCGCCGGGCAGGGTGTCGGCGCCGCGACCGGCAGCGTGATTATGCTCCCAGGCCCACCGGGCGGCCGCAATGTCTGCCTCGTCCAGCGTGTCATCCGGCGGATAGCCGGCTTTAACGGCGATGGTGCCTTCTTCAGGAAGCAGAAGGACGACCCGCACCTTGAGCATCGAGGCCAATTGGAATGCTGTGGCCCACAAAACGTCATCGAGCGTGCCGGTGCCGGCCAGTTTCTTGGAAAACAGGTAGAGGTCCTCCGTCGTTCTGGCGCGCTGCCGGGCCGCCGCGGCCTGGCGTTGGACCGTTGCGGTCAGGTTGCTCGCGATGACGGCGACGCCCAGGAAGAAGAACAGCGCAAGCACGCTCTCCGGATCGCTGATCGTCAGCGTGTAGCGGGGCGGCAGGAAGAAGAAATTGAAGGATAGCGCGCTGAGGATGCAGGTGTAGAGCGCTGGACGAAGGCCGTGAATGACGGCTGAGGTCAGCACGGCCATCAGGAACACGAGGGCAAGGTTGCGGACATCAAGAACTTGATCGAGCACGACCCCGACAATGAGCGCGATTGCGACATAGGTGGTGGCGGAGAGATAGGCTTGGATATTGAATGCTGGCGAAGAAGGAGCGGCGTTGACGCCGCGCGTGGATGTCCCTTCCTTCTCACTGCCCGAAATCACGTGAACGCTGATATTGCCAGACTTTCTGATCAGATCGTCGGCTATGGAACGGTGCAACCAGTCACGCCATGACGGCTTGCTGGGTGCGCCGATGACGATATGCGTGACATTGTTGGCCGCGGCGTGCCGGACCAGCTCCTCGGAGACCTCGCGGCCGGGAATGGTGATTGCCTCGCCGCCCAGCTGTTCAGCCAGCCGAAGCGTGGCTGCAATCGTGTCGCGGTCGGCCTCAGTCAGATTGATCGACCGGTTGGTTTCGACATAGACGGCTGCCCATGGCGCCCGCAGTCGCGCAGCCATTCGAGACGCGTAGCGCACCAGCGAGGTGGAGCGTGGATGCTGATCGACAGACACAAGAACCCGTTCACCTGCAGCCCAGGGACCGGGGATGGCATGCGCTTGCATGTGGGTCAGAAGCTGGTCGTCGACACGCTGCGCGGTTTTGCGCAATGCGAGTTCGCGCAGCGCGGTCAGGTTGCCGGGAGTGAAATAGTTGGTCAGAGCCCGCTCGGCAGTCTTCGGAACATAGACCTTGCCGTCATGCAGTCGCTTGATCAGATCATCTGGCGTCAGATCGATGATCTCGACGTCGTCGGCCATGTCTATGATCGAATCCGGAACGGTCTCGCGGACGCGGATGCGGGTGATCTGTGAGACGACGTCGTTCAGGCTCTCGACATGCTGGATGTTCAGCGTCGAATAGACGTCGATGCCGCCGTCGAGCAATTCCTTCACGTCGAGGTAGCGCTTCGGATGACGGCTACCCTCGGCGTTCGTATGTGCGAGTTCGTCAACGAGAACGAGGCTCGGATGGCGTGCGAGGATGGCGTCGATATCCATCTCCTCGAGCGGGCGGCCCTTGTAGTCGATCTTGACGCGGGGAATGACTTCGAAGCCGTCGACCAGCGCCTGGGTTTCCTTGCGCCCATGGGTCTCGACGATGCCGATCACCACGTCGACGCCATCGGAGATCTTAGCGCGGCCCGATTCCAGCATCTCATAGGTCTTGCCCACCCCGGGCGCTGCGCCGAGGAAGATTTTCAGACGGCCGCGGGTCTCCTGACGCGCCTTCTCAAGCAGCGCATCCGGCGAGGGCCTGCCGACCTTGTCGCGGTTGTCTTCCGGCATGCGTGTCATCTTTCCCTGACGAGCAAACCCCGGGCGCACGCAGGCGCCCGGGGCTTTCAACCTTACTGAGACATAGAAGCATCAAGGGACTGGTTCAATGCCAGAACATTGACGGTGGCTTCACCGAGAATGCCGAGTTCGGGGTGATCGATGGCGGCATCGACAATCGCCTTCAGCTTGGCTTCATCCGTGCCGCGGGCCTTGGCCACGTGCGGTATCTGGAAGTAGGCAGCCTCAGGTGAAATATGCGGGTCGAGGCCACTGCCCGAGGCGGTTACGAGGTCGATCGGTACCTCCGCATTCGGATTGGTCGCCTTTGCTGTCTCATAGTCAGCCTTTACGCGATCAAGCAGCTTCTGGCTGGTCGGGCCAAGGTTCGAGCCCGACGATGAGGCGGCGTTGTATCCATCGCCCGCGGCAGAAGGACGACCGTGGAAGTATTTATCGCTCGTGAACGCCTGGCCGATCAGCGTCGAACCGATCACCTTGCCGTCCTTTTCTATCAAGCTGCCGTTTGCTTGCGCCGGGAAGAGCGCTTGCGCGGCGCCGGTCATGGCGAGCGGGTAGAGTAGGCCGGTAATAGCCGTGGTGGCAACGATCATAACGATTGCCGGACGAAGTTCTTTCAACATGATGTCAACTCCTTAAGCGAGACCGATGGCCGTGATGACCATGTCGATCGCCTTGATGCCGATGAACGGGACGATGATGCCGCCGAGGCCGTAGACGAGTAGGTTGCGGGAAAGCAGCGCGCCGGCGCCGATCGCGCGGTACTTCACGCCTTTGAGCGACAGGGGGATCAGCGCGACGATGATCAGCGCGTTGAAGATGATGGCCGACAGGATGGCGCTCTGCGGTGTCGCGAGCCCCATGATGTTCAGCACGCCGAGCTGCGGATAGAACGCCAGGAACATTGCCGGGATAATGGCAAAATACTTGGCGATGTCGTTGGCGATCGAGAAGGTCGTCAGCGCGCCACGCGTCATCAGCAGCTGCTTACCGATCTCGACGATTTCGATGAGCTTCGTCGGGTCGCTGTCAAGGTCGACCATGTTGCCGGCTTCGCGGGCGGCGACCGTACCGGTGTTCATGGCGACGCCGACATCGGCCTGGGCGAGTGCGGGGGCGTCGTTCGTGCCGTCGCCGCACATGGCAACGAGCTTGCCCTTGGCCTGTTCCTCACGGATCAGGGACAGCTTGTTCTCAGGTGTCGCCTGCGCGAGGAAGTCGTCCACGCCGGCTTCGGCGGCGATTGCAGCCGCCGTCATCGGGTTGTCACCAGTGATCATGACCGTGCGGATGCCCATCCGGCGCAGTTCGACGAAGCGCTCACGAATACCGCCCTTGACGATATCTTTCAGCTGGATGATGCCGAGAAGGCGTCCGTCGCGGGCGACAGCCAGCGGCGTGCCTCCTGCCTTGGCGATTTCATCAGCGATGGCCTGCAGTTCCCGCACGACCTCTGTGTTGCTGCGGATGGCGACAGCCGCATTGCCGGAAACCGGTGCAAGCGCGGCGCCGACGTAGGCAAGGACGGCATCGACGGCGCCCTTGCGGATCGACGAGCCTTCGACATCCACGCCGCTCATTCGCGTCTGTGCAGTGAAGGGTACGAAGGTGGCCTTCAGGCTCGCCATGTCGCGGCCGCGGATGCCGTATATCTCTTTGGCAAGCACGACGATCGACCGGCCTTCCGGCGTTTCGTCAGCGAGCGACGCAAGCTGCGCCGCGTCGGCGAGGTCCTGTTCGGAAACGCCGCGTACCGGGCGGAACATCGTCGCCTGACGGTTGCCGAGGGTGATCGTTCCCGTCTTGTCAAGGAGCAATGTATCGACGTCACCGGCTGCCTCAACGGCGCGACCCGACATGGCAAGCACGTTGAAGCGCACGAGACGGTCCATGCCGGCAATGCCGATCGCCGAAAGAAGCGCCCCGATCGTGGTCGGGATCAGTGTCACGAAGAGAGCAACGAGGATGATGATTGGAATAGACCCGCCGGCATAGCTTGCAAAGCTCGGGATCGTGGCGGTTGCCAGAACGAAGATCAGCGTCATGCCTGCGAGCAGGATGTTGAGCGCGATTTCGTTTGGAGTCTTCTGGCGCTCCGCGCCTTCGACAAGAGAGATCATGCGGTCGAGGAAGGTGGACCCGGCAGCGGCGGTGATGCGGACGCGAATCCAATCGGAGAGAACCTGTGTGCCGCCGGTAACCGCTGAACGGTCACCGCCGGACTCGCGGATGACAGGGGCGGACTCGCCGGTGATTGCGGCCTCGTTGACCGAGGCCACGCCTTCGACCACCTCGCCGTCAGAGGGAATGATGTCGCCAGCCTCGACGAGGACGAGATCGCCGACCTTCAGGCTCGTGCCCGGGACGAGGCGGTAGCCTGTGCCGTTATTGGCCGTCAGCAGTTTTGCCTGGGTCTCGGTGCGGGCTTTGCGCAGCGAGTCCGCCTGCGCCTTGCCTCGCCCCTCGGCGACTGCTTCGGCGAAGTTGGCGAAGAGCACGGTGAACCAGAGCCAGAGGTTGATCTGGAAGGAGAAGCCGAGATTTTCACCGCCGGTGACGAGATCGCGGATGAAAAGGAGGGTGGTCAACGCCGAAACCGTGGCCACGACAAACATGACCGGGTTCTTGGCAAGGGTGCGCGGGTTCAGCTTCTTGAAGGCAGCGCCCACGGCCGGAATGAGAATGCGAGTATCCATGACGCTCGCTGATTTTGCCTGGCTCATAAGAGACTCCAGCTTGAAAGAGTAAGGCGACCGTTGTGCGATCAGCCGTGTAGGATCCGAAGTACCGCGACGATGACGAGGAGACCGGCGAGTATCACGAGAATGATGCCGGAGGCACGGGTCATCCGCTGGCTGTCCCGTCCCGGCGAACCGGGACGTGGATTGAAGGATTTGCGAAGCCTGTGACGAAGGATCATGCTTCACCTCAGAAGGTCTGGCCGGCGATCATGACCAGGTGCTCGATGACCGGGCCAAGCGCCAGCGCCGGGAAGAAGGTCAGGCCGCCGACGATCAGGATCGTACCGCTGAGAAGGCCGACGAAGAGTGGGCCATCGGTCGGGAACGTACCTGCCGAGGCGGGAACCGTCTTCTTGGTAACCAGCGAACCTGCGATCGCAAGAGCCGGAACGATGACCAGGAAGCGGCCCATCAGCATGCCGATACCGAGCGTGATGTTGTACCAGGGAGTGTTACCCGTCAGGCCGCCGAAAGCCGAGCCGTTGTTCGCCGCAGCGGACGTATAGGCATAGAGGATTTCGGAGAAACCGTGCGGGCCAGCCGTGCCGATCGAGGCGACCGCGGAGGGCAGCACACTGGCGATCGCGGTGAAGACCAGCATGGCGAGCGGCAGGCAAAGGATGGCGAGAACGGCCATCTTCATCTCCTTCGCCTCGATCTTCTTGCCAAGATATTCCGGTGTGCGGCCCACCATGAGGCCTGCCACGAAGACAGCGACGATGATGAAGAGGATGATGCCGTAGAAGCCCGCGCCAACGCCGCCAACGATGACTTCGCCGAGCTGCATGTTGATCAGCGGAATGAGCCCACCGAGCGCCGTGAAGCTGCCGTGCATGGCGTTGACGGCGCCGCAGGAAGCCGCCGTCGTGATCACCGCAAAGAGCGAGGACATGGCGACGCCGAAGCGCACTTCCTTGCCTTCCATGTTGCCGCCCTGCAGGCCAAAGGCATGCATCAGCGGATTGCCAGCGGCTTCAGCCCAGTAGGTGACAGCCACGCCGGCAATGAAGAGGATGCCCATGGTTGCAAGAATGGCCCAGCCCTGGCGCTGGTTGCCGACCATCCGGCCGAAGACGTTGGTGAAGGCGGCGCCAATTGCGAAGATCGAGACCATCTGGATCATGTTCGAGATGTTGTCGGGGTTCTCGAACGGATGCGCAGAGTTTACATTGAAGAAGCCGCCGCCGTTCGTGCCAAGCATCTTGATGGCGAGTTGCGAGGCGACCGGGCCGAGGGCGATTGTCTGCTTGGCGCCCTCGAGGGTTGTTGCATCGACATAGGGACCCAGGGTCTGCGGGACGCCAAGATAGACATAGACCAGCGTCAGCCCGATGCAGATCGGCAGCAACATATAGAGCGTGCTGCGGACCATATCGACCCAGAAATTGCCGATTGCCTTGCCCGAAGCACGCGAGAAGGCGCGGATGAGGCCAATCGCGATTGCCATACCGGTCGCGGCAGACACGAAATTCTGAACGGTTAGGCCCGCCATCTGGCTGAGATAAGACATCGTGCTTTCGCCGCCGTAGTTCTGCCAGTTGGTATTGCTGACGAAGCTCGTGGCGGTGTTGAAGGAAAGCTCCGGCCCGACGGCAGCCATGCCGGCCGGGTTATAGGGCAGGACAGCCTGCAAGCGCAGCAATGCATAGAGAACGACGACGCCGAGCAGGTTGAACATCAGCATCGCAAATGCGTAGGAAGTCCAGTGCTGGTCCTCGCGCTCACTGGTGCCTGCAAGCGCGTAAAGTCCCCGTTCGATCGGAGCGAGGACCGGTGAGAGAAACGTGCGTTCGCCACTGAAAACGCGAGTCATGTAACCGCCGAGCGGTTTGACGAGCACGATGATGATCCCGCAGTAGAGCAGAATCTGAAGCCATCCGTTGAGGGTCATGGGAGGTAACTTTCAATACCCGATTGGTTCCGCCTGTCGCGCAATGGGAGAGGGCGCGATGCTAGAAGCGCTCGGGGCGAATGAGAGCGTATGTGAGGTAAATCGCGAGAAATACGGTGACGGCACCGCTGAGAATATAGTCGAGGGTCATGGCGTTTCCTCCGGTCAAAGCCGGTCGCAGGCTTTGGTGTAAGCAAAGCAGAGGGCGAAAAATACGATTGCTGTCGCGAGTAGAACTATGTCCATCATCGATCTTGACTCCTGTTGTTCTTTTGGAGTCAGACAAGACAAAGGGCGCCATCCACCGGATGGCACCTTTCATGCTTTCTGGCGTGGAGATGATCCTTGGATCTCTCGGACATTAATATGCGACCGAACCGCATAAGCGTTCGAGATCGGCGGCGGGCCGCGGATATAAAAATCTTATAAATGCAGATGGAAGAAAAATGCCTCGCCGAAGCGAGGCTAGTCCTAGGCCGCTTCGGGGAAAAGAAGAAGCGACGCGGTTGTTCTATTGCCCGGCCATTCGGCTGCAAAGCGCACTTTCGGGCTTTTCGGTACGCCTGACGATGACAAAAGGAAATCTGTCAGTTGTGGGTGTGCCCCGCGTTCAGGTTTCGAACGAGGTTTCTACTCCGCCGCATGGCTGTGAACGCCGCGCCGACGGCAATCAGCCAGAGGGCTGCGACCAGGATTTGGTTGTGGCCGTTCCACAGTGGCTCGAGAACGGAGAGAACCGCTGCAGCCGTGATTGTCGCCATTCGGTGCTGCTTTGCCATCGGGCCAGAGAAGTCGCTCGCCGTTCCCGTTGCTCGACCGAGCTCGCGAACATACGCCGTCAGCACGGCAAACGACGCCGTTGCCCAGCCGAACCCGGGCGATCCGATGCCATATCCCACACCGACCAGGATCAGGATATCCGCGACACGGTCGGGGAATTCGTTCCAGAACGGTCCGTCGGCTGCACCCTTGCCACCTTCGACGGCAACCATGCCATCGAAGAGATTGCACAAGAGACGCAGCTGGCAGAAGGCGGCCGCGAACACAAGGAGAAGAGCCCGCGCCCATCCCATTTCAGATCCGGCAAGGAAGAACGAACCGCCCGCCATCGCCGCCGCGACCATACTTGCCTGAGAGATTTGGTTCGGAGTGACCGACCTCGTCGCCAGCCATTGTGCAATGCGCCGCGCCCATTGGGTGTCTCTGCTTGCCAGCGGCCGCCGATCCCCCGTTTCCGTCATGCGCTGATCCTCTTTCGATAGAGAAAGTAGTTGTAAACCGCCGCGTAGCTCGTCGAGACGGCCAGCGGAACCGCGATGGTTCTCAGGATCTCCGGCGTGCCGCTCAATGCGTGGATCGAGATCAGCACGGCAGTCGAGGCAAGACATGCGATCAACGGTGGCGCCCAGAGACCGGCGCCCCCCTTGAACTGCTTCGAGAGCCGTTCGACAGGCTGAGAGTGCGCCCTGCACAATGCCGGCCAGCAGCGCCCGTTGCGGAGAGTGATTGCTGTTGGCAAGGACCGCCCAACCGCCCATGGCGACGAACGCGAAAAGCACGTGCGTCACACTGCTTTGGGCAAGCCGGCGAACGGGTGCCATCATGTGGTCGACCACCAATAGCGGACAATGTGGAAGAAGATCGGCGCGGAAAACACCACGGAGTCGAGCCGATCGATCAATCCGCCGTGGCCTTCGATCAGATGGCCCCAGTCCTTGACCCCGCGGTCTCGCTTGATTGCCGACATGACGAGACCGCCGAAGAAGCCCATCATCGTGATGACGAAGGCCAGGACCCCAGCTTGAAACGGCGTAAATGGCGTGATCCACCACAGGGCGGCGCCGATCAATGTCGCACTGACCACGCCGCCGACAAAGCCTTCCACAGTCTTTGACGGAGACAGGCTTGGCGCGATCTTGGTTCGACCGAGCAGCTTGCCCCAGACATATTGCAGGACATCGCTAAGCTGAACGATGATCACCAGGAAGGCGATCAGAAGAACGTTGCGGCCTTCGTAGCCCGGGATCGTCAGCGTCAGCAATGCCGGAACGTGTGAGGCGCAGAATACGCAGATCATCAGTGCCCATTGCACTTCGGCAATGCGTATCAGGAAACGCTCGGTATCGCCGCGCAACACGGAGATGATTGGCATCAGCAGGAACGCGTAGACTGGGATGAAGATCGAGAAGATACCGTATTGCTTCTCCCACAGCAGCCAATACTGGATCGGCAGCACGACGAAGAAGGCAGCCGCGAGCGCCCAATGATCCGCACGTTTGGTGTCGGTCAGGGTAATGAATTCGCGCAACGCCGCGAAAGAACAGAAGCCAAAAAGCAGCAGCACACCGATCCGACCGGCGAGAAAGGCAAGGCCGATCAGGATGACCATGATCCACCATGCGGTGATGCGCGCGTTCAGGTTTTCGATTGCGGCATTTGACTTACCGGCGGGCAGGCGTCGCTGCAGCAGGTAGCCAATGGCCGAGGAAACGACGAGGAGCGTGAAGATACCAAGGACAAGCGTCCACAGGTCGGAGTTTGTTGCATTCATTCGTGACCGCCTGGGTGTTTTGGTGACAGATCGAGGAGCGCCGTGCGCGCCCTTTCGAGGAAGATTTCCTTGCTCTCGCCGGCTTCGATTTGCATGGAGTTGCCGAAGGTCACGGTACAGATAAGGGGGATCGGGACGATCTCGCCCTTTGGCATGACGCGATTGAGATTGTTGATCCAGACCGGCACGAGCTGAATGCCCGGCCGGGTCGAGGCGAGATGGAAAAGCCCGCTTTTGAATGGCAGCAGTTGCGCCTCTGTCTGGTTGCGCGTGCCTTCGGGAAAGAGAATCAGCGACGCCCCGGAATCGACCACCTCGGCCATGACTTCAATCGGATCGCGGGTGCGCTTGTCGCGATCCCGCTCGATAAGCACTGCGTCGAAGACGTCGCGGCCGATGAAACGGTTGATCGACGATTTCAGCCAATATTCCGCGCCAGCGACAGGGCGTGTTCGGCGTCTCAAACTCGGCGGCAGGACAGCCCAGACCAGAATGAAATCGCCATGGCTGGAATGATTGGCAAAATAAACACATTGCCCCTCGGGAATGCCGTCATTCGGCCAGATGGCGCGCACTGCAGTAATTGCACGGGCGAACACCACGATGGCCGCCGCGACAGGCTTCGCGATCACACTTCTCACCGATTTCAGCCCCCCGCTGCATCGACAAAGCAGCTTGCAGAAGCGTAGCGGCATTTTTGACGGTTAGGAAGTCCTGCTTGTGGCGGAAGACAGCGCTCAAAGTACCCGCCGCTGAGCGTGTCAGCGACGGCTGATGCGACCCGCGGTGAGCCGAAGCAATGCGTTCGCCTGACGTGATGGGGAAAGCGTTAACCATGGTCAGCTAGGAATGAGTCGGACACAACGGAACGAGTCGATGCCAGTACAGTCAAACAAAACTCTGCAAGCAATGACGACAAGCGAGATCGTTATTTTCCCGGTCGCGTCGCGCGCCGGTGACATTGATCGGTGTGCGGCCGAGTTGGATCGTAGCCACGGTGAGGACGCAGTGCGCTTCTGGAAGACGGAATGCCGCCGGCTGGCGGACGAGCTGACGTTGCTCGGCTGCTCCGAAGCTGAGGTTCGCGACCAGATCATGACATTTCAGGCTGAGGTACAGGTTGAGCTCGTTCGCCGCCATCAGGTGCGCGCGCTCTCCGAAAGCCGCAGCGGCCGCGCCATAAAGCGCTAATCTCACAGCCATCGGCTCTTGCCGCCCATTGGGTTGCCTGACTTCATCGGGCGGCCCGATCGGGCGAATTTGTCGTCCCGACGGCCAATTCTTTTCCATACGTTGCGCAAGACGAGCCTTCTTGGTTCAGAAATACCGTGCGCCCGGTGCTAGCATCCTCATTGCGCGCGGATCTCCAAAGACCCCGTGCGTATTCGAGTCGTCGCCTATCTCGGGAGGAAGGGCAGATGCCGGCGGAAGATCTATCGAAGATCCACCAGGAGCAAACTGGCGGTCCGGACGGACCGGCCGACCGGAAATGCTTGCCATTTTCGCGTTCTTCAACGAAATTTATCGAGCCGACAGGCAGTGGAGGAGCTGCCGACAAGATACGCGCGTGAAAAACAATGACGGGAGAATAACGACACACGCATGCCGGACGCTGCGCCAACCGCGCGCCGGACTTGGGAGGGAAGGCATGTATTCAGGTGGTTTGAGATTTGGTCTGGCGGACGAGATCGAGGCGCTTCGCGACAGCGTTCGACGCTTTGCGACGGAGCATATTGCGCCGCTCGCGGCCGAGACGGACAGCAGCAACCGTTTCCCGACGCCGCTCTGGCGCGAGATGGGCGACATGGGGCTGCTCGGGATCACGGCCGAGGAGGCCTATGGCGGCGCCGGTCTAGGATACCTGGCCCATTGCGTCGCGATGGAGGAGATCAGCCGCGCTTCGGCCTCAGTCGGGCTCAGCTACGGCGCCCATTCCAATTTGTGCGTCAATCAGATCAGCCGCAATGGAACGGCAGAGCAGAAGTCGCGGTATCTGCCCAAGCTTATCTCCGGCGAGCATGTCGGCGCACTTGCGATGTCGGAGGCGGGCGCCGGATCAGACGTCGTTTCGATGAAGCTTCGGGCGGAGAAGCAAGGCGAAAGTTACGTTCTCAACGGCAACAAGATGTGGATCACCAACGGCCCGGATGCCGATGTGCTGGTGGTCTACGCAAAGACAGACCCGCAAGCAGGACCGCGCGGCATCACCGCCTTCCTCGTCGAGAAGGCCTTCAAGGGCTTTGCAACCGGCCCGAAGCTCGACAAGCTAGGCATGCGCGGTTCCAACACCTGCGAATTGATCTTCGAGGACTGCGAGGTTCCCGAGACAAATGTGCTCGATACTGTCGGCGGTGGTGCACGCGTTCTGATGTCGGGACTCGACTATGAGCGCGTCGTTCTTTCCGCTGGGCCGATCGGCATCATGGCGGCCTGCATGGATGTCGTCGTGCCCTATCTTCATGAGAGAAAGCAATTCGGTCAGGCGATCGGCGAGTTTCAGCTGATGCAGGGAAAGCTCGCCGACATGTACGTGACCATGAACACGGCGCGTGCCTACGTCTATGCGGTGGCGGCCGCCAGCGATCGCGGCGAGACGACACGCAAGGATGCTGCCGGCTGCATCCTCTATGCCGCCGAGAAAGCGACGCTTCTGGCCCTGGAGACGATCCAGGCGCTCGGCGGCAATGGTTACACCAACGACTATCCCGCCGCCCGGCTGCTGCGCGACGCAAAGCTCTACGAGATCGGTGCCGGAACCTCTGAAATCAGACGCATGCTGATTGGCCGCGAGCTATTTGCTGAGACGGCTTAATCTGAAAGTTCATCCGACAACCATCCTGGTGACAAATGACGGTTTTGAAGTCGCAGATTTCGACGAATTCCGAGAGTTTCAGGACAAATCGCGCGGCGATGGCCGAAGCGATCCGTGCCATCGAGGAAGCTGCTGGGAGTGCCGCAAATGGCGGCGGAGCGACAGCGCGCGAGCGCCATGTTGCCCGCGGCAAGATGCTGCCGCGCGATCGCATCGCGGGCCTCCTCGATCCAGCCACACCGTTTCTCGAGGTCGGATTGACCGCGGCCCACGGAATGTATGGCAACGAAGCGCCGGCTGCGGGCCTGATTACCGGCATCGGCCGCGTCTCGGGGCGCGATTGCATGATCGTCTGCAACGATGCGACCGTCAAAGGCGGCACCTACTTTCCACTGACGGTGAAGAAGCATCTGCGAGCGCAGGAAATTGCCGCCCAGAACAATCTGCCCTGCATCTATTTGGTGGATTCCGGCGGCGCGAATCTGCCGAACCAGGACGAGGTGTTTCCGGATCGCGATCATTTCGGCCGGATATTCTACAATCAGGCAAATATGTCGGCAGCGGGAATTCCCCAGATTGCCGTGGTCATGGGCTCGTGTACGGCGGGTGGCGCCTATGTGCCTGCTATGTCCGATGAGGCGATCATCGTCGAAGGCCAAGGGACGATCTTTCTTGCCGGTCCTCCATTGGTCAAGGCCGCGACCGGCGAAGTTGTTTCGGCGGAGGATCTCGGCGGTGGCGATGTGCACACAAGGCTCTCCGGCGTTGCCGACCATCTCGCTCGTGACGATGCCCACGCACTGGCCTTGGCGAGGCGCGCTGTCGCCAACCTCAATCGCTGCAAGGTTCGCGGCATCGAGCGGCAACCGGTCGAAGCGCCGCTGTTTGATCCGGCCGAAATTGCGGGTATCGTCCCCGCCGATCTACGCGTGCCCTATGACGTGCGCGAAGTCATTGCTCGTGTCGTCGACGGCTCCCGCTTCGATGAGTTCAAGACACGCTACGGGACGACGTTGGTCTGCGGCTTTGCCCATATCCACGGTATTCCCGTTGGCGTTGTCGCCAATAACGGTGTGTTGTTCTCGGAGTCGGCTCTGAAGGGTGCCCATTTCATTGAGCTCTGCTCGCAGCGCAGGATACCGCTCGTCTTCCTGCAGAACATCACCGGCTTCATGGTTGGCCGCAAATACGAGACGGAAGGCATCGCGAAGAATGGCGCCAAGCTCGTTACCGCGGTCGCAACGACTGGCGTGCCGAAGGTGACGATGCTGGTTGGCGGTTCCTTTGGTGCGGGCAACTACGGCATGGCGGGGCGCGCCTTCTCGCCGCGCTTTCTCTGGACATGGCCGAACAGCCGCATCTCGGTCATGGGTGGAGAGCAGGCGGCCGGTGTCCTTGCGACCGTGCGGGGAGAAGCGCTTTCCCGTGCCGGCACCCCCTGGACGCCGGAGGAGGAGGCTACTTTCAAGCAGCCGGTGCTCGATCTCTTCGAACGGCAGAGCCATCCGCTCTATGCGTCGGCGCGCCTTTGGGATGATGGGGTGATTGATCCAGCCAAGAGCCGCGATGTGCTCGGTCTCTCGCTGTCTGCGGCGCTGAATGCACCGATTGAAGCGACGCGCTTCGGCCTATTCCGGATGTGAGGTAGCGATGTTCCAGAAAATTCTCATCGCAAACCGTGGCGAGATTGCTTGTCGGGTGATTCGAACTGCCAGGCGCATGGGGATTGCCACAGTGGCGGTCTATTCGGATGCCGATGTCGGGGCGCTGCATGTCGAGATGGCCGACGAGGCCGTCCGCTTAGGCTCCGCCAGCGCACAGGAAAGCTATCTCTCGATCGAACGGATCTTGGCTGCGGCGGAACGGACCGGCGCTGAAGCCATTCATCCCGGTTACGGGTTTTTGTCCGAGAATGCCGATTTTGCTGCAGCCGTCGAGGCTGCGGGCATCGTCTTCATTGGACCGCAGGCATCCTCCATTCGCGCCATGGGATTGAAGGATGCGGCAAAGGCGTTGATGGAACAATCCGGGGTCCCGGTTGTCCCGGGCTATCATGGCGAGGAACAGAACGACGGGTTTCTGGCCGATCAGGCGACCTTGATCGGCTACCCTGTCCTTATCAAGGCCCGCGCCGGTGGCGGTGGCAAGGGAATGCGACGGGTCGACAGCGAAGAGGATTTTCCAGAGGCGCTCGCCGCCGCAAGACGGGAGGCCATGGCCGCCTTCGGTGACGATGCCGTGTTGATAGAGCGGTGCCTTATTCGACCTCGCCACATCGAAGTTCAGATCTTCGGGGATCGGCATGGCAACGTCGTTCATCTTTTCGAGCGCGATTGCTCGCTCCAGCGCCGCCATCAGAAGGTGATCGAGGAGGCGCCAGCGCCTGGCATGACGCCAGAGATGCGCCGTGCGATGGGCGAGGCGGCCGTGCGCGCGGCGCGTGCCATCTCCTATCGTGGTGCCGGCACCGTGGAGTTCATCGCGGACGTGTCAAACGGCCTTTGGCCGGATCGCTTCTATTTCATGGAGATGAATACCCGCCTTCAGGTCGAACATGCCGTCACTGAGGCAATCACCGGGGTCGATCTGGTCGAGTGGCAATTCCGCGTGGCGGCTGGTGAAGCCCTGCCGAAGAAGCAGTCGGAGCTCGAAATCTACGGCTGGGCCTTCGAGGCGCGAATTTATGCCGAGGATGCGGCCAAGGGTTTCCTGCCCGCGACGGGAACGATCAGGCATCTAGATTTTCCTGACGTTACGGCGCGGATCGATGCCGGGATCCGTCCCGGCGACACGGTCTCCGCTCATTACGACCCTCTGATCGCCAAGATGGTCGTGCACGGGCCCAGTCGGAGTGTCGCGCTGTTGCGACTGACCAGAGCCTTGCAGAGCTCGCATGTCGTCGGCGTCACCACCAATCTCGACTTTCTCGCCAGACTGAGCGCACAGGAGGAATTTACTGCTGGCCATCCGGATACCGGGCTGATCGATCGCAACCTTCGATCGCTGACCGCAATCGAGCCGCCGGTGGACACCGTCGTTGCGCTTGCCGCCGTCCTGTCGTTGGGCGCACTTGCGCAATCATCGGATGGCGACCCATGGCTGACGCTGGGGCACTGGCAGCTTTGGAGCGAAATGCAGCGTATCGTGGTGCTAACCTACCAGGGCGGGCATTCAACGCTGCGGGTTGCCGCCAAGGGATTCGATTTCTTTGCGGTGCACGATGGCCGGCGAGTCATTCCCGTGAAGATCGTCAGCAGGCAGGATGACGGATGCAGGGCGGAGGTCGATGGCCGGCAGGTGCAGGTCAAGGCGAGCGTGGCGGCGCATCATCTGGTTGTCAGCGTGGATCACAGGACGCATGTGTTTCATCTCGGCAACCCGCTCGATTTCAATACGACGGATGTGGCTGACGGCAACAGGCTGATCGCGCCGATGCCGGGCTTTATCAAGATCGTGCGTACGAGTTCGGGGGCGGAAGTCTCCGAGGGTGACGCGCTTGTGGTCATGGAGGCCATGAAGATGGAACTCACGCTTGTCGCAGCCCGCGATGGAACGGTGGAAGCCGTCGAGGTGAGTGAAGGGCAGCAGGTCGACGAAGGCGCGGTACTTCTGACGCTGCGGGTAGAGGAGACGTGATTGTGCAGGCCGGAGAATCTTCACTGCTGCCGCGGGACGTGTCGATCGTCGAGATGGCGCCTCGCGATGGTCTCCAGAACGAGAAGGATCTGATTCCGACGGCGACGAAGATCGCCCTGATCGACATGATCTCGGAATGTGGTTTCGAGCGGATCGAGGCGACGAGCTTTGTCAGCCCGAAGTGGGTGCCGCAGCTCGCTGATGCCGCCGAGGTGATGGCCGGTATCAAGCGCAGACCTGGGGTCCGCTACGCCGTTCTGACGCCGAATATGAAAGGCTTCGAGGCTGCAATGGCGGCGGGCGCGGACGAAGTCGCGATCTTCGCGTCTGCCTCGGAAAGCTTCTCGCAGCAGAATATCAACTGCTCGATCGCCGAGAGCATCGAACGTTTCAAGCCGGTTGCCGAAGCAAGCCTTGCGCGCGGCGTCCCCATGCGCGGCTACGTCAGCTGCGTGGTCGAATGTCCCTATGAGGGGGCCGTCTCGCCCGATGCGGCGGCGCGGGTCGTCGAGAGCCTGCATGCATTGGGCTGCTACGAGATCAGCCTCGGCGATACAATCGGCCGAGGACGCCCCGACGAGGTCGACCAGATGCTGGTAACGGTCCTTTCCTTTGCACCGGCGACGATGCTTGCCGGTCATTTCCACGACACCGACGGCTGGGCCCTCGAAAACATCGACGTTTCGTTAAAGCACGGGCTGCGGGTTTTCGATGCGTCGGTCGGCGGATTGGGCGGCTGCCCTTATGCGCCGGGCGCAAAGGGCAACGTCGATACTTTGGCTGTCGCGCAGTTCCTTGCCCGCAAGGGCTACCGGACCGGGCTCTCGGCGGAGAAGCTGGAACAGGCCGCCCGTTTTGCGCAGGGCCTAAGGAGCGCAGGATAATGCCGGAAACGCTGATGATCTCGATCGACGAACGCGGTGTCGCGCGGCTTACGCTTGCCCGCAAAGACAAGCACAATGCAATGTCCGCCGAGATGATCGACGAGTTGACCGAAGCCGCAAGCGCACTTGGGTCGGACAAGAGGGTTCGCGCCATCGTGCTTGCCGGGGCCGGCAAGAGCTTCTGTGCAGGGGGCGATCTGGAGTGGATGAGAGCGCAGTTCCAGGCGAGCCGGGCGGAGAGAATTGCGGAAGCGCGACGGCTGGCTATGATGTTCAAGGCGTTGAACGAACTGCCGAGGCCGCTTATTGGTTGCGTCCACGGGAGCGCTTTCGGCGGCGGTATCGGGTTGATCAGCGTCTGCGATACCGTGATTGCCTCGGAGGCAGCGCGTTTCGGCCTGACGGAGGTCCGGCTTGGGCTAATACCGGCAACGATCAGCCCTTATGTCGTAGCGCGGATCGGCAGTTCTGCAGCGCGGTCCCTATTCGTCTCCGGTCGAATGTTTAACGCTGCCCATGCCAAGTCGATCGGTCTGGTCGCTTCCATTGTCGCGCCCGCCGATCTCGATCGCGCCGTCGACAGGGAGGTCGACGAATTCATTGCGGCCTCGCCGCAGGCTGCAGCACGCGCCAAGGCCCTGGTGCGTTCTCTCGCCTCGCCGATCACGGACGAGATCGTCGAGAGCGTGATTTCTCAGCTCGCGGATAGCTGGGAGACGGACGAGGCACAGGCCGGCATTTCCGCTTTCTTCGAAAGGCAGCGTTCAAATTCATAGCGGGCAGGTTCGACTGCAACGGAAGAACTTGGCGTCAAGTTGAGAGTTGCTCGTCCAATTCGGATTTCCGTGCCCTGTGTGAGCGCCATTTCGCTCCTCACCTCATGTTGAAGGTCGAGTATTCACGACAATGCAGCAGATGCAAGCCGACAGCTGCAGCCTTGGACTTCTGCGCTTGCCCAAGTAAAGTCGACCTAAAACAGACAGTGACAATCGATGGCACCGAAGACCACCCTCAATGCGAAGAACCTGGAAGCACTCGGCGCGAAGCGGCTTGCAGAGCTTCTGATCGACATCAGCACTGGCAGTGCCGCGCACAAGCGACGGCTGCGGATCGAACTTGCCGGAAAGCAGAGCAGCGCTGAAGTTGCAAGGGAGGTAACAAAGCGGCTTTCATCGATCGAGCGCTCCCGCTCCGTGATCAACTGGCGCCGGGTGAAGGCCTTGAAGAGCGATCTGGAGACGCAGCGGCACGTGATCGTTGATACGATCGCCAGCAGCGATCCAGACGAGGCGCTGGAGGTGATGTGGCGCTTCATGGGCTTGGCGCGTTCGATTTTCGAGCGATGCGACGATGGCAACGGCACAATCATGGATGTCTTTTATCAAACCTGCGTCGATCTGGGCACGATAGCGAACGCGGCAAGACCGGACCCGCGCCTGCTCGCCGAACAAACCTTTCGCGCGTTGCAAGGCAATGACTACGGGCAGTATGATCGTCTGATCGAGAATCTGTCGCCAGCGCTGGGTGCGGAAGGCCTCGATTGGCTGAAGTCGTTGTTCGACGATTGGGCAAAAGCGCCGGTCGATGCGCCGGCTGAGGCAGGCCGTGTCGTGATCGGTTGGGGAAGCAGTGGTCCGGTTTACGAAGACGAGATCAATCTCCTCCATCGCGACAGAACCATCAGGTCAGCATTGGAGCAGATCGCCGACGCCCAGGGTGATGTTGATGCCTTCATCGCGCAGCAGAGCGAGCAGGCGAGATCCGTGCCAACGATTGCGGCAGAAATCGCCCAGCGTCTGCTGAAGGCGGACCGGGCCGGAGAGGCATGGGATGCCATCAATCGCGTTGAGATGAAGGGCAGACCATCCCCGTTCGAGTGGGAAGAGGCCCGCCTCGATGTGCTTGAAGCTCTCAGCCGGAGTGACGAAGCGCAGGCCTTTCGCTGGCAGTGCTTCGAACAATCGCTGAACGAGCGGCACCTGGGAGCTTTTCTGAAGCGCCTACCGGATTTCGATGATCTCGAAGCAGAAGAGAACGCCTTCAACTATGTGAGCCGCTTCCAGGATGTCCACCAAGCGCTCGCCTTCCTGGTGTCATGGCCGGCGCTCGACAAGGCTGCGACGCTCGTTCGCACGCGTGCAGCCGAACTTGATGGCGATCGCTACGAACTGTTGACACCGGCGTCCGAGCATCTGCAGGAGAAGTATCCGTTGGCAGCGACCATCGCCCTGCGGGTTATGATCGACTTTACGCTCGATCGAGCGAAATCCAGTCGCTATCGCTTTGCCGCGCGGCATCTCTTTGAATGTGAGCGACTGTCGACGAAGATTAGCGACTTCGACACTTTTACGTCACATCCCGGCTATGTTGCAGAGTTGAGGGGCAAGCACGCGAAGAAGACCGGATTCTGGACCGCCGCAGGACCGTGAGGAAGGATCATCTGCATCTGCACGGGCCAAGGCACCCTCTTAGTTTTCTGATCATCGCCATATGATCTCCCACCGCTGTTGATGATCCGTAAGCGCTCATTTCCATGCGCGTTGACGTGGCCCATTTGACGTGGGTCGCTTTGTGACGGCCCTATCGGATCAGGCAGCGGTAGTTTTGGCGAAGTTGAAGGGCAGCAAATCAGTGATGTCGGAATCTGTTGCGCGCTGCGGCAGTTCGGTAAGCACGTGGCGCAAGTAGGCCAAGGGTTCGATGCCGCAAGCTCGGCAGGTCAGCATTAGGCTGTAGACGACGGCACTGGCCCTCGCTCCGTCCACGGTGTCGCTGAACAGCCAGGATTTTCTGCCAGTGGCAAAAATTCTGATATCGCGCTCGAGTAGGTTGTTGTCGATCGGCATCCTGGCGTCTTCTGTGTAGCGCGTCAGGTAGTCCCACTGATTTAGGGTATAGGACACGGCATCGCCGATCTTGCTGTCGGGCAAGACCTTCGGGGCGATGTCGTTGAGCCATACCTTGAGAGCATTCAGGATGGGGACACTGTGTTGCTGGCGGAAACGGCGAATGCAATCGGCTTGCGTTTCGCCCTTGTCAGGCTTTGCGTTGCGCGCCTGGCTTTCAATCCGGTAGATCTGCTCGAAGAATTTCAGCGCCTGCTCCGGCGGACCGCCGCCTTTCTTTCTTGCCTTGAGGGCATCGACGAAGCGACGCCTGGAATGCGCCATGCATCCCAGATGGGTGGCCCCTGCCAGCGTGCGCCAGGCGGAATAGCCATCGCTCATCAGGATGCCGTGGTAATCGCCGAGGAAGGCCTGCGGATAAATCTGGCCGCGGCCGGGTTGATAATCGAGCAGCACGATCGGCTCGTCGCTGTCCTCTCCACTCCGATACGCCCACATGAATGATGTGCTGGTGGCCTCCCTGTCCTTTTCCTTCAGCACCTGGACCGTCGTCTCGTCGCCATGGATGATGGCTTGAGACCTGAGCCGCGATTTCAGCGCGTCATAGATGCGGGAGAGATGCCTCTCGCTCGAACCGATCACCCAATGGCCCAGAGCACCGCGGCTGACGGGAACGCCGGCGCGCTCGAAGGCCTGGGCCAGGCGGTAGAGCGGCGTGCCATCGACATATTTGTGAACAAGAGCAAATGCCAGCGTCGAGGCCGTGGCGATGCTGCCCGGCAAGGGCTGCGCGGGCATTGGCGCAAGGACAACAGGCGTGTTGATCCCGGTGCGATCGCAATGGCGGCAGGCATACTTGAGCCGCACATTCTGCAGGACCTTGGCCTTCACCTCGATGTGGAGCTGCTCGGTGACGGCCTCGCCCATGCGATGCATCTGGTGACGGCAGCAAGGACAGGCCTTCTGGTCGTCGGCAAGGTCATATTCGACGCGCTCGCGCGGCAGATGTTCCGGCAGGGGCTTGCGGCCACGTTTCTTGCCCTCTGGCTTCTCGATCGCCGCAAAGCCCGTGTCCGGCAGGTCGACGACCTCCCCATTGTCTCCGCCGGCGTCGTCTTCATCGGCAACCTGCTCGGCTTCATCGAAGAGGCGGTCCACGTGCTTTTCGCTTTTCGGCGCAAAACGATGAAGCCGCGCCAACACCAGTTCTTCCTCGAGCTTGACCACGCGTTCCGTGAGCTGACGGTTCTCCGCCTGCAGCGCCGCAATGCGCGCCATCAACTCCTCAACAGTGGGTTCGCCGGGTCGGATCATCAGATTCTTGAATCTGAACCGTTTCGCCCCGTCAACCGCAGACGTCGAGAACTGTCAGCCGGCGATCTGGTATTGCCGAACCGGATGGCGGACCATCGCGTCGATATCAATGCCGTCGAGAATCCAGTGTAATTGCTCGGTCGTCAGCGTTACCACCATCATCTCCCGACGTGGCCATCGGAACCGGTCTTCCGACAATCGCTTCAGCACCATCACAAAACCGGACCGATCGAAGAACAGGAGCTTCATCCGGTCACGGCGGCGATTGCAAAAGGCAAAGACCGCAGGCGCAAACGGATCGAGCTCCATCACCTCCTGCACCAGGACCGCAAGGCTGTTGATACCGGCCCGGAAGTCGATCGGCTCGCGGTGCAGGTAAACCTTGATATCAGCGCCCAGTCTGAACATGACCCAGAGCTCCGATGATCGCCGTCAACGCATCCACATCACCGCATTCCAGCGAAAGCTTCACGCCGTTCGGCAGCAACGCGCTGATTTTGGAAAAACCTGACAGATGGGCCGTCTTCTCCAGTGATGCCGGTTGTTCTTCACCATACGCGACCGGTATATCCAGCGAGCGCATCCCGACAGGCAGGCTGCCGTCTGCTGCGACGACCGGGATAAACGGCGAGCTTGCAGATACCGCCGACAAGCCAGCCTCCCTGGCCTCCTTGACCCACTTGCGTAGAAGGTTGGCATTGACCCCATGGCCAAGCGCAAGGCCTGATATAGAAACACCAGGCTGGAGGCAAGCCGTAACAAGCCGCGCCTTTGATCCTGGATCATAGCGCCGCCGACCATCACGCCCCACCAACCGCACACGCAGCTTCTGCTCTTCGTCATTCATATTTGGTGTCCACCTATTTCAAGTGGACACTTCATGCGGCAGAGAACTCAACGCGAAAAGGCGCATGGAAATGAGCGCTTACGATGATCCTCCCTTGGAGGTGAGCCAAGGACTATCCGGGCGCATCAAAGCTTTGGCGAAAAAGCCTGAGCTCCCTTCGCGCCACGAGCGCGGGTGGTCGTGTTCACCGTGAACTATTCCATTGTCGCAGCGGCGGCCATTCAGCGCGCTGACGGGGCGGCAGAAATCCCGAACGCAAGTCAGAAAATCCAAATCTCCCAGATCCCGATGCGTATGGAATAGGGAAGCGCGCGCTACTTATTATCGAGCCGCTAGCCTTTGTAGAATTCGAGATGGCTGCTTCGCATAATGAGTGATGGTATCCAGAGCCGCCAAAGAGACGGATCCCTTTTTCTCGGCAAAATCCCAGGTAGCGAAGCACGCCAGAATAAACGCAGCGATGACGTATCTCATGGTATTCTTATATGCTGAGTATTCTTATATGCTGAGGCGCTTAAAGCAACGTAAAGCACGGCCTCGTCGACCCGCTCGTCGGGCATGAGGCGTCGCTGAGAGCCACATATGCACGAAAAAGGAGGATAGAAATGCGAATGATGCTCAAAGTTTCGCTTCCCGTTGACAAGGGAAACGCAGCAATCAAAGACGGCAGCCTCGTCACCAAGATTCAATCGATCCTCGCTGATCTCAAACCCGAAGCGGCCTACTTCACGGAATTCGACGGGAAAAGAACGGGCCTTATTTTCTTCGACATGACGGACACCTCGGAGATACCGGGTGTTGCTGAGCCATGGTTCCTTGCGTTTGATGCCAGTGTTGAGATCAAGGCGGTCATGAACCGCGATGACCTGGCGAAGTCCCGGCCCGGGATCGAGAGGGCAGTCGAGAGCTTCGGCTGAATCACACCGCGGCGGATTGCGTAGCGCCTAACTATCACGGACGCGCCGTCAGCGTGGTCCTGCGATGTTGGTCGGCTTTAACATGTGCGCTCAATGAGTTAAAAAAAACGCATTTTCTTAACACGTCTGAGCCTCATGTTAAACTCGCGAACATTCGCTTACATGCAGCCAGACATCGCCAGCCGGTCGATCCTGAGTATTGGGATGCGCAGCAAATACTTGGTCGTGCCGAGAATGTGGCCCTAGCCAATTTGGGCGACGAGATCCATGCTTGACGAAAACCAGAGGCTACGGGACAACCTTGGAACGCAAGGGATCCAATGGCATCGTCCTGCCCGACGGCAATCTCAACAATCCGTCGCTGACATGGCTGTGGCGCTGGTGCGAGGGCAAGGCTAAAAGCCTCGCTGTAGTGGGGCTGCCGGAAGAAACTTTCCGCTCAGCCGATGCGACGGTTAAGGCCTCGCTGGTCTTCCTGAAGCGCTTCAGCAAAGACGATCAGAAGGCCTGGGACGCGGCATGGACCGCCGCGAAGGCCACGCATGACGCAGCCTTCGAAGCGGAACGCGACAAGCTTTGTGACGCATTCGGCACGCGCATTATTTCGGGCGACGACAAGGACGCCGCACGCGTGCTGAAGGAGCTTTCGGCGATCGGCATCGAGCGCGTGCCGCCCGCATGGTTCTCGGCCGATGCGCCGCCCTATCCCAAAGGCATCAGCGCGACGAAGCTCAAGAAAGTGGGCTGGGCCGACAGCGCGAAGGATCGCAAGAAGGCGGCGGCGCTCGTGATCACCCGGCGATTATGGGAAACGTCGGACCACTTCAGTCCAGGATCTACCCTCGGCGCATCCCGGTCTCGATGGTGAGAATGGCGATCGTCTTGAGGAATGGGATCTGTCCGGCGTCGCAGCCATCGAGGAGACGTTGCTCCTCGTCACCGGTCAGGCGCCGGCTGCGCTCGTTTCGGATTACCGGACGGCGGACGAGCTTCACCACATTGCGGCTAAGCGGCAGCCCCCAATGGCGGCTGGCAACGTCGATGTTTCACGTCGTCGGCATCTTGTCGAATTTCGGCAGTGCCGGATCGAGGTGATCCCAGGCATGTCCGGCTGCTGTCCAGGACACCAGCTGTGGCTTATAGCGGCTTGGGTCGTCGAGGCTTGCCGGCGTGACGATGAACACATCCGGCATGTCGGGAAATGTCATGTGGACGGACGAACCGCATGTCGGGCAGAAGGCACGTCGCTTGACGGTTCCGCCATCGCCGACGGTCTGCCAATGCGATGCTTCTCCCTTGACCTTCACCTCAGCCGCAACAAAAGTCAGGTGCGATTGATGTCCGGTGCCGCTGTCGCGCTGACATTGCCGGCACTGACAGTCAACCATGACGGCCGGTTCGCCTGATATCTCGTAGCGGATTTCGCCGCAGGCGCAGCCACCGGTATAGGGCGTGTTCATGTCGTTCTCCTGTTGCTTCAATGCAGCCTTTGCGAAGACGCCTCTTCGGCGACCACTCTGTCGAGATTCTTGACCACTTTTTTCCAGCCTTCGCTCATGTTGCGGTAGGCGGTGTCGTTCTTCGGAAGCACGAAGCCGGAATGGGTGAGGCGCAGGCGCGTGCCCGTCTCGGCCGTGGAGAGGGTGAAGGTGACCACGGTCTCCAGTTTCGAGCCATAGCCGTCATTGCCCTCATGGCCGCCCTTCCACGCATAGGACAGACGCTCATTCGGCACGACCTCCAGCACCTCGCAATGAATGGTGCCGTCCCATTCGCCTGCCGGCTTGGTTTGAAAGGTGAAATGGCTGCCGACTGCAGGCTCGAAGCCAGTCGGCGCCATCAGCCAACGGCCGATGAGCTCGCCGCTCGTCAAGGCTTTCCAGATGACTGCGGGCGCGTGCGGGAAGACGTCGTCGACCACAATGGCCTGCGTGTCCGGATTCACGGCTTGGTTCATGGGTCAATTTCCTTCAGCAGGTTTCTCAGATCGGCGAAGCGTTCGCGCCAGAATACGCCATAGTCGCTCATCCAGTCGGCTAGCGGGTCCAGACCGTCGGGGAGGGCACGATAATAGACATTGCGCCCCTCGGGGCGCTCGCAAACAAGGCCGGCCTGCTTCAAGGACTTGAGATGTTGGGAGATAGCGCCCTGCGTCACACTGCTGCCGCGGGTCAACTCAACGACGGTGATCTCGTCGGAATTGACGATGCGCTCGAACACGGCCCGCCGCGTGGGATCAGCAAGGGCGCGCATGACAGCAGTTATGGTTTCAGCCTCGGTCATGAGCAATCAAATAGCCGACACTAATCAATTAGTCAATGCTATTTGAATTAACCTGTGCGCCAATGCACGAAGGGACGGCTCTCGCCGCCCCCTTCCGCATCGCAGTAGTGGCTGCCACAGCCTGCATGCTAGGCACATGCATGGCTACCCCGGACGAGCAACGAGATCATCCGCACTGAGGTGTGCGTATCTCCGGAGCATTCGCAGTTCCTTGTGCCCGCTGATCGTAGAAACCTCGATCACGTTGAGACCGGCGCGGCACCGAAGCGATCGACCGGGGCCTCCAGGTCACGCGCCCACTTCTCCCCTTCCAGCTTCGTACCAAAGGACTTGCAGCGGGGTTTCATGCCGCGCCGGCGAACCTGGGCTTGCCAGCGTCCTCTAAGTTTGCGGATCGTCGCCATGTGATCTCCCATCGATACCGAAGATCACCCGTAGATGCCCCTGGGAGGAAGCCAAGGACTACCCCGGCGCATAACGAACATCTACCTATCACTTCGGCGTTGCCAACAGGTCTCGAAACGAAGGACGCTGAGTCGCCGGTCGTTCTCTACACACCATCGGCGCGCCGATATAACGGGCTGCCGGAGATCGATTATCCGTTCCACGACCGTGACGCACTGGTGACCAATTGCGGCCGCATCTGCATCTACCGCAAGAAGATCAATATCTCGACCGTGCTGGCAGGACAGAAACTGGGAATCAAGGAAGTCGACGACGGTATTTGGCTCGTTAGCTTCATGCACTATGATCTGGGAGATATCGACCTGGAGCAGAGGACTTTGCAAACCATCGACAACCCGTTCGGCACGAGGTTGTCACCCATGTGTTAGGTACGTTTTGTTACCTATGTCTCCGGGCTGGACAGAGGATTTAATGGCGGAGAGGGTGGGATTTGAACCCACGATACCCTTGCAGGTATGCCGCATTTCGAGTGCGGTGCATTCGACCACTCTGCCACCTCTCCGCGGTCTGGTCGGCGCTTGTTCGGCGCGGGCGTTCTCTTAGCGAGAGAATGACGGGCTGGCAAGACGAAATCTCAATGCTTTTCATCCTTTTGTCTTGACAGTGTTTTTGGCCTCGCGTATCTCGGCTTCGCAATAGGTGTGGATAAGTCCGCGCCTTGCCAGTCTCGCGTTCGCGCGGGGCGGATCACCGGCAGCGAGAGTTCTGGGCGAAAGCCTCTGAAATCCCTGCTTAACCTCGACTGATAAAAAGACGGCCACCTGCTTGTTGCGGGTATGAGCCGGAACGAACATGAAAGGATAAAAAATGTTCGCAGTCATCAAGACCGGCGGTAAGCAGTACCGTGTGGCAGCAAACGACGTGCTGACCATCGAGAAGCTTGAAGCAACCGCTGGCGACGCAATTGAATTCACCGAAGTCCTCGTAATCGGCGAAGGCGCCGACGCTGCGATTGGTGCTCCCTTCGTCAAGGGCGCTTCCGTCAAGGCCGAAGTGGTCGAGCACAACCGCGGCAAGAAGGTCATCGCCTTCAAGAAGCGCCGTCGTCAGAACTCGAAGCGTACGCGCGGCCATCGCCAGCATCACACCGTTGTCCGTATTACGGACATCGTGGCTGCTCAGTAAGATCACGGGACTTTAAGGTTTAAAGGAGAACTCCAATGGCACACAAAAAAGCTGGCGGTTCATCGCGCAACGGTCGTGATTCCGAATCCAAGCGCCTTGGCGTGAAGAAGTTCGGCGGCGAAGCCGTCATCGCAGGCAACATTATCGTGCGTCAGCGCGGTACGCAGTGGCATCCGGGTTCCAACGTCGGCCTCGGCAAGGATCACACGATCTTTGCTCTTACCGCCGGCAATGTGAACTACCGAACGAAGGCCAACGGTCGCGTATACGTGTCTGTAATGCCGAAAGCGGAAGCAGCGGAATAAGCCGGTAGCGCTCTAAAACAGCCGGCGTCTCATCGACCCGGCTGAGCGTATCAGGTTCAGTCCAGAAAACAGGGGAGATGGGGCGCCATCTCCCCTTTTTTCTTGTCCAACGAAGGAGGACTGAACATGCAAGGCGAATTGTTAAGGGAAGGCCAATCGCGGTCTCCCCGGGAAGACCAGCGGTCTCCCAAGGAACGGCTGAGGCCGGAACGGTTAAGGGCCGATTGCCCTGTCTTATTGTCGGAACGGCTCGTCATGCGCGCGCCGCACGAAGAAGACATCGACGCCCTTGCCCATCTTGCCAACAACGCCAAAGTCGCCACCATGGTGTCGCGTATGCCGCACCCGTACACGGCCAATGATGCCGCCGACTTCGTGCGTCGCACGAAAAACGGCGAGATCGGCAAGTGCGTCTATGCGATTACCAAAGCGGAGAACGGCGCATTTGTGGGTTGCTGCGGGGTCGAACCGCATCTCGACGGGCGGACTGTCGAGATTGGTTACTGGCTTGGAGAACCTTACTGGAATCAAGGCTTTATGACCGAGGCATGCCACGCTCTGGTCGATATGGTCTTCCGTACAAGGCAGGATGTCGATCAGATCGATGCCCGTTGCCGGGTCATGAACGTCGCTTCGCGGCGGGTCATCCAGAAGTGCGGTTTCCAGTTCCAGGGATCGGGGCTGGCGGCATCACTGGCGCTCGGCAGCAACGTGCCGGTCGAGTGGTACAGGCTCGATCGCAAGACCTGGATGTCGTTGAGAAGCTGGGGGAGCGTCTTATGAACGCGATCAGTCTTCGAAGATCCAGGAGCCAGTCGATGACGCCCGGTTCGCTGTCGGTCATCACAACGGATCGGCTGGTGCTGCGCCCGCACAGGCTGAGTGACGCGGATGCGATTGCAGACACGTTGTCCGATTTCGCCGTCACCCGGATGCTCGCGCGCGTTCCTGCTCCCTACGACAGGCAGGACGCGCTCGACTGGCTGGTGCCGGTGACGGCCGGAAGCATGCCCGATTGGCAGTTTGCCATCACGGCCGGCGACGATGCTCATATCGGCGTCGTCTCGGTCGAGCTTCGCCATGGACTTTGGCACCTTGGCTATTGGCTGAACCGCTACTACTGGCGGCGGGGCTACATGAGCGAGGCGGTATCGGCTGTGTTGGGGCGCTTTTCGCGCCGAATGCCTGAGATAGCGGTCCATTCCGGTGTCTTCGCCGACAACCCGGCGTCGCTGAAGCTGCAGGAAAAGCTTGGCTTCCGGATGACCGGTTGCGGCGAAATCTACAGCTTCGCGCGCAACACTATGGTGACGCATGTCGAGACGATGCTGAAGCCAGGTGCCCTGCAACAGGCCAGGATCGCTTGAGATGAAAAGGAGGCGTCCCGATACATCAGGACGCCTCGACCCCTATGCCTCGATCTCGACCCAGACGGGAAAGTGATCGGAGCCGACCGAATTCGTATCGATCTTTGCCGATTTCAGGCGGCCAGCAACGCCGCAGCTGACAAAGCAGTAATCAAGATGCATGCGTTTGCCGTGATCCTTGGGATCCATCCAGCTATAGCTGCCGGGCGTGTAGGGCTTCAGCGCCGCAAGTGCGTCGATGGGCGTGCCAATGCGCGGGACGCGGCCGTAATAGCCGTCGGTGGCGCCAGCGAAAATGCAATATTCCGGCGATTCCGGCGTCATGTTGAAGTCTCCCATGACGATATAGTCCTCGGGCAGCGGCGGATCGCTAATATCGAATTCTGCGGAACCCGTGAGCGACCCGCCCTCGGTAACAAAGGCATTGATGCGCTCGTTCAGGTGGGAAAGCTGCCGGGCGCGCTCGTCGATGGAGACATGATCGAGATGCACCGAGTAAACACGCAGCGCGCCGGCAGGCGTCCCGATAACGGCCTCAGTCGCCCCGCGCTGGAGATTAATCTTGGAGATCGTTCGGCTGCGCGGCAGAAGCAGTGTTCGGGTCGACAGGATCGGCCAGCGCGAGAGCACCATGTTTCCGAACTGGAAACGGGTTCCGCGCGGCGGCCAACCGTCGGAAGCCTCCTCGACATGCAGATCACATGCAGGTCCATAGGCCCAGAAATGGTTGGGAAAAAGCGCGGCAAGGTCCGCAACCATGTCGGCATAGTCGTTGCGAACGAAGCCCCGGGTCACCTCCTGGAGCGCGATGATGTCGCCGCCCTCGAGGCTCGCAGCGATTCGGTCGAGGTCGTAGATGCCATCAAGACCGAAGCCGTACTGTATGTTATAGCTCGCAAACTTCACGATAACCCTTTGACCTCCGATTGAACCGCCTATATCGAAAGCGGCAAGAGGGGCGATGAGCTGCCACTGGACAATGGAAGTAAAATGAAATTTCTCGACGAAGCAAAGGTCTATATCAAGTCCGGAGACGGCGGCGGGGGCAGTGTCTCCTTCCGGCGCGAGAAGTTCATCGAGTTCGGCGGCCCCGACGGCGGAGACGGCGGACGCGGCGGCGATGTGTGGGTCGAGGCGGTCAATGGTCTCAACACGCTGATCGACTTCCGCTACCAGCAGCACTTCAAGGCTAAAATCGGCACGCACGGTATGGGTAGAAACCGCACCGGCGCCAACGGCGATGATGTCACACTCAAGGTTCCGGTCGGCACGCAGGTTCTCGAAGAGGACCAGGAAACATTGATCTGCGACCTGACGAGAGAGGGGCAACGGTTCCGGATCGCGACGGGCGGCAATGGCGGTTTCGGCAACGCGCATTTCAAGTCGTCGGTCAACCAGGCGCCGGATTGGGCAAATCCGGGTCTGCCCGGCGAAGAAAAGACGGTCTGGCTGCATCTGAAGCTGATTGCTGATGCCGGCCTCGTCGGTTTGCCAAATGCCGGTAAGTCGACCTTTCTTGCAGCTGTAACGCGTGCCCGACCGAAGATCGCCAACTATCCCTTCACGACGCTTCACCCAAACCTCGGCGTGGCCACCATCGACGGGCAGGAGTTTATTCTCGCTGATATTCCCGGGTTGATCGAAGGCGCGCATGAAGGCGTGGGCATTGGCGATCGCTTCCTTGGACACGTCGAGCGCACGCGCGTGCTGCTGCATCTCGTGTCTGCGCAGGAGGAAAAAGTCGGCAAGGCTTATACGACGGTCAAGACGGAGCTCGAAGCCTATGGCAACGACCTGACCGACAAAGCCGAGATCGTTGCGCTTTCGCAGATCGACGTACTGGACGATGCAACACTGAAGAAGAAAACGAAGGAACTTGCCAAGGCTTGCGGCAGGACACCGTTCCAGATTTCGGCGGCGACTGGCAAGGGCATGACCGAAGTGTTGCGTGCCCTGCGGGATATCATCGTCGAGGCGAATGCCGGTGCGGCGGAAAAGCTTGCCAAGGCACCAAAGCTTCGCCACCGCGACATGGTGTCGGATGACGAAGGCGAGGCGAATGACGACGCGTAAGTCGCTTCAGCGCTATCGGCGCGTCGTCATCAAGATTGGCTCGGCTCTCCTCGTCGATCGCAAGACGGGTCTGAAGAAGGCATGGCTGGACGCGATGTGCCGCGATATTGCGGCGCTGAAAGCCAAGGGCGTTGACATCCTCGTCGTTTCCTCGGGCGCGATCGCGCTCGGCCGGTCGGTCCTCGACCTGCCTTCGGGCGCGCTGAAGCTGGAGGAAAGCCAGGCGTCGGCGGCCGTCGGCCAGATCGCCCTGGCGCGTGCCTGGTCAGAAAGCCTGTCGAGGGACGAGATTGTTGCCGGCCAAATTCTCCTGACGCTCGGCGACACCGAAGAGCGCCGCCGCTATCTGAACGCGCGCGCCACCATCAATCAGCTTTTAAAGATCGGTGCCGTGCCGATCATCAACGAGAACGACACCGTTGCCACCAGCGAAATTCGGTACGGTGACAATGATCGTCTGGCTGCGCGTGTCGCGACGATGACCGGCGCCGATCTCTTGATTCTGCTATCCGACATCGATGGTCTCTATACGGCGCCGCCGCATCTCGATCCCCAGGCGGAGTTTCTCGCCACGATCGCTGAGATCACGCCTGAGATCGAAGCCATGGCGGGTGGCGCAGCGTCCGAGCTGTCGCGTGGCGGCATGCGCACCAAGATCGATGCCGGCAAAATCGCCACGACGGCCGGCTGCGCAATGATCATTGCCTCCGGTAAAACGGACAGTCCGCTCTCTGCAATCGAGAGTGGGGCGCGTTCCTCATGGTTTGCGCCGTCAGGCACGCCCGTCACAGCGAGAAAGACCTGGATTGCGGGCCAGCTGCAGCCGGCGGGTGAACTTCACGTCGACGAGGGCGCCGTTGCTGCGCTCGGTGCCGGCAAGAGCTTGCTTCCCGCAGGCGTGCGCAAGGTTGTCGGGCTGTTCAGCCGCGGCGATACGGTGGCGATCGTCGGCCCCCACGGCCGCGAGATCGCCCGAGGGCTTGTCGGCTACGATGCCGAAGAGGCGCGGCAGATCACCGGCCGCAAGTCTGCGGAGATCGAGGCGATTCTCGGATACGCGGGACGCGCGGCGATGATCCATCGCGACGACATGGTGATGACCTCGCAGATCAAATCAAAATCAGAAAGGCAGAAGAAGGACGCAAGCTATGCTTGATACCGTTGCGCAGAGCCCTGACATTGACGTGCTGATGAACGACATCGGCCGCAAGGCAAAGGCCGCGGCGCGACCGTTGGGCTTTGCATCCACCGAGGCGAAGAACAGGGCGTTGAGTGCCATGGCAGATGCGATCCTCGCCGGCAACGATCACATCCTCTCGGAGAATGCCAAGGATCTTAAGGACGTCGCCGGCACTGATATGCTCGAGTCCTTCGTCGATCGTTTGACTTTGACCGAAAAGCGTATCGCCGACATGGCCGAGGGTATCCGCGCGATTGCCGCCCTCAAGGATCCGGTCGGCGAGGTGGTCGCAGCCTGGGAGCGGCCGAATGGCTTGAAGATCGAGCGCGTTCGCACACCGCTCGGCGTCATCGGGGTGATTTTCGAGAGCCGTCCGAACGTGACGGCGGATGCGGGTGCGCTTTGCCTGAAAGCCGGCAATGCAGTCGTTCTGCGTTGTGGTTCGGACTCTCGGCGTTCTTCGCAGGCGATCCATGCCTGCCTCGTACAGGGCTTGAAGGCCGCCGGACTTCCAGACCATGCCATTCAGCTCGTGCCGGTGACCGACAGGGCCGCCGTCGGCGCGATGCTGCGCGGACTGGATGGTGCAATCGACGTTATCGTTCCGCGTGGCGGCAAGAGTCTTGTGGCGCGCGTTCAGAATGAGGCCCGAGTGCCCGTCTTCGCGCACCTCGAGGGGCTTTGCCATATTTATGTGGACGCGTCCGCCGATCTCCGTATGGCGAAGGAGATCGTCGTCAATGCGAAGATGCGGCGCACGGGTATCTGCGGTGCAGTGGAGACGATTCTCGTCGATAGTGCTGCAGCCGATACACATCTTCGTCCGCTGCTGGAAGCCGTGGCGGGAGCCGGTTGCGAGATCCGCGGTTCGGCCGCCGTTGTTCAGGCAATGCCTGGCGTGAAGCCCGCCACGGAGGAAGACTGGTCGACAGAGTATCTGGATGCCATCGTTTCGGTCGCCGTCGTCGATGGCATTTCCGGCGCGATCCAGCATATCCAGACCTACTCCTCCAACCACACCGAGGCCGTGATTGCCGAGGATCCAACCGTGGTGGAGAGGTTCTTCACCGAGGTTGATTCGGCGATCCTGCTGCACAATGCATCGACGCAATTTGCCGATGGCGGTGAGTTCGGAATGGGTGCCGAGATCGGCATCGCGACCGGCAAGATGCACGCTCGCGGCCCTGTGGGCGTCGAGCAGCTGACATCCTTCAAATACCGCGTGCACGGCACCGGACAGACCCGGCCCTGACGTGATCAACGACGAAATCGACCGGCGTTGCTTTAGCATGCCGCATAGCGAGCGGGGCATGGTGGTCGGTCTTTTCGGCGGTTCGTTCAATCCGCCGCATGAGGGACACGCGCTGGTCGCCGAAATCGCAATCAAGCGTCTCGGCCTCGACCAGTTGTGGTGGATGGTCACTCCCGGCAATCCGCTGAAGGATCGGCGGCATCTGCTGCCGCTTGCCGAACGCATCGTTTTGAGCGAGCGGCTTGCCCGACATCCCTCGATCAAGATCACGGCGTTCGAGCGTGATTTCGCGACGAGCTTCACGGCGAACACGTTGGCGCGCGTCAAAGCGCGCAACCCGCATGTCCATTTCATCTGGATCATGGGGGCGGACAGCCTGAAGACTTTCCATCTGTGGCAACGCTGGCAGGACATCGTCAACACATTTCCGATTGCCGTTATCGACCGGCCGGGCTCCACGCTGTCGTTTCTGTCGTCGAAGATGGCGAGGACATTTGATTTCGCTCGCATCGATGAGGACGATTCCCGCGCGCTCTGGAAGCGGCGGGCACCAGCCTGGACGTTCATACACGGTCCTCGATCCGGCCTCAGCTCGACCGCCATCCGCGCCACGAACGGTGCCTTGAAATAAGTTCGATTTTCCGTGAGAGCGCAAATGAAAAGCCCGACGGGGGAGGAGATCCGTCGGGCTTCATAAACTTGATCGACAACTGGGAGGAGGAGTGTTGCCGATCCATATCCAACGGCTTTGGGAGGAGGAGATCGCCGTTCGATGAAAGTGTTGTACCATAGTCCTCGGATTTTTGAAGCGAGTCCATTGCATTGCAGCAATGCGTCATGAGCATAGCTGTAGCTGGAAACCGTTTCCAGTTTGCTCATTTCTTTTGCATTCTCAACGATTTCTGCCGAAGCATCACGATCTCTGCAAGCTTTCCCCTAGAATTTTAGGGTCGCTTTCGCGTTTTCAAGGAGTGGCATTGCTCAGCCTTGCACATCACGAATGCGTGAAGTCGGGGGTTGGCGAGCGACCAGATGGTTATGCTTACGAAAATATAACGCTGGCCAAGTCGCTGGCAACGTTATATTTCTCCGGATATTTCGAAGATTCGGGGAGAGATCATGCGCAGTCGCCGCCAATGGATCAAATTTGCCGCCGCTGCCATTTCGGCAGTCTTCACGGGTGTTGCCGCAACGCCTGCCGCAGCTGCGGAAAAGGTCACTGTTTTTGCGGCGGCCAGCCTGAAGAACGCGCTCGATGAAGCGAACGCCGCGTGGGCAAAGGACGGCGGTAAGGAAGCCGTTGCCTCCTATGCTGCGAGCTCGGCGCTTGCAAAGCAGATCGAAGGCGGCGCGCCTGCCGACATCTTCATCTCCGCCGACCTGGACTGGATGGACTATCTTGCGAAGAAGAGCCTGATCAGGGTCGACGGCCGGTCAAATCTGTTGGGTAACCGGATCGTACTTGTCGCAACCAAGGATCACGCCAAGCCGGTCGAGATCAAAAAGGGTTTTGACCTCGCTGCTCTGCTCGGTGACGGCAAACTCGCGATGGGCGAGGTGAAGTCTGTGCCGGCCGGCAAGTATGGCAAGGCTGCACTCGAAGCGCTTGGCGTGTGGCCCTCGGTTGAGGCCAAGGTCGCCGGTGCCGAGAGCGTTCGTGCCGCGCTCGCCCTGGTATCGCGCGGCGAGGCGCCTTATGGCATCGTGTACCAGACCGACGCCGCCGCCGATACGGGCGTTGCTGTCGTCGGCACGTTCCCGGCGGACTCGCATCCGCCGATCGTTTATCCAATTGCCATTCTCTCCGAGAGCAAGAACCCGGATGCTAGGGCTTACCTGGAATTCCTGAAATCGGAAAAGGCGGCTCATTTTTTTACCGAGCAAGGCTTCACCATCTTGAAATGATTGCGAATTTTCGCATGAAGACATAGCGTGAGAAGGCCCGTCCGACAGGGCCTCCTATTTTTGGAGAAAACAGCTTGGATGCGCTCGGCCTGAGCAATGATGAATGGACGGCGATCTTGCTCAGCCTGCGCGTGTCAGTGGTGGCGATGCTGGCGAGTCTCCCGTTTGGCATCGGGGTCGCCCTTCTGCTCGCGCGCGGGCGGTTTTGGGGTAAGTCGGTTCTCAATGGTGTCGTTCACCTGCCGCTGATCCTGCCCCCTGTCGTCACGGGCTTCATTTTACTGATCCTCTTCGGGCGGCGCGGGCCGATCGGCAGTTTTCTCGATCAGTATTTCGGCATCGTATTATCTTTCCGCTGGACAGGTGCAGCACTTGCCTGCGCGGTCATGGCCTTTCCCTTGATGGTGCGCAGCATCCGGCTTTCGATCGAAGCGGTCGATCGAAAATTGGAGGAGGCAGCCGGCACGCTGGGAGCCAGTCCAATCTGGGTCTTTCTGACGATCACGCTACCCCTGACGCTCCCTGGGATCATTGCCGGCATGGTTCTTTCCTTTGCCAAAGCGATGGGAGAGTTCGGGGCGACGATTACGTTCGTCTCCAACATTCCGGGCGAGACGCAGACGCTTTCGTCCGCGATCTATTCCTTTACGCAGGTGCCGGGCGGTGATGCCGGCGCTTTGCGATTGACCCTCGTCGCCATCGCCATCTCGATGGTCGCGTTGCTTGCCTCGGAATTCCTCTCCCGCATCGCCGGTCGGAGGATCGATCCGGAATGACGCTCGTCGTGAAAGCAAAGCAGCGGCTTGGTGCCTTCGCGCTTGATGCCGCCTTTACGTCGGAGTGCGGTATCACAGCGCTTTTCGGTCGTTCCGGTTCCGGCAAGACGTCTATGATCCGTATCATTGCCGGTTTGGCGCGGCCCGACGATGGACAGGTGATCCTCGACGGCGAGGTCGTCACGGATACCGACCGGCGAATCTTTGTTGCGAAGCATCGCCGCAGGTTCGGTTATGTCTTCCAGGAGGCGCGGCTGTTTCCGCACCTCAGCGTCCGTCACAACCTGTCCTATGGTCGGTGGTTTGCCAAAGCCGCCGGTCCGGCGGAGAGCCTGGATCGAATTGTTGCATTGCTCGGCATCGAAAACTTGCTCGAGCGCAGGCCGGAAAAGCTCTCCGGTGGCGAGAAGCAACGCGTGGCAATTGGCCGGGCGCTGCTCTCTGCTCCGCGTCTGCTATTGATGGACGAGCCGCTGGCGGCTTTGGATGATGCCCGAAAGGCCGAGGTCATGCCCTATCTCGAGCGGCTGCGTGACGAGATGGATATTCCGATCGTCTATGTCAGCCATTCGATCACCGAGGTAGCGCGCCTCGCCAATCAGGTCGTGGTCATGCAGGATGGCAAGGTGGAGGCGGTCGGTTCAGCCTTGGATGTGCTGAGCCATCCGCCCGCCTCGTTCGAACGGCGTGACACTGGTGCTCTCCTCGAAGGTAAAGTGGAAAGCGTCGACGCACAGCATCGCATTGCGACGATTGCCTTAAAATCGGCCCGGCTTCGTGTCCCGGGAGCGATGCTCACACCTGGCAAGGCCGTTCGCGTCCGGATCCCCTCCCGTGATGTCATGCTCGCGATGAGAGAGCCCGAGGCACTAAGCGCGTTGAACATTCTGAAGGGCACTGTTCAGAACATGACGCAGGCTGATGACGCGACGGTCGATGTTCTGATGGATTGTGGCGGGGATATCATTCTTTCCCGGATTACAAGCTTTTCGGCAGAGCGGCTGGGCGTGTGCATCGGGGCGCCGGTCTTCGCCGTCATAAAGACTGTCGCCCTGGAACAATGATCAGCGACTACTGTTGGCCTCCAGCCATGCCAGATCCTCCGCAAGCGTGGACTTCATCATCCGCTCCATCTTTCGAAAGCGGGCAAGGAGTTCATCGCCAAACGGCGTCAGAGCCGCACCCCCTCCCTTCTGCCCACCGCGCTGGGATTCGACTACGGGGTCCCGGAACATCCTGTTCATGTCGCTGACAAGCAACCAGGCGCGACGATAGGACATGTCCATCGCTCTGCCGGCGGCGGAAATCGATCCCGTGTCCCTGATATGTTCGAGCAGCTCCATCTTGCCGCGCCCAAGCCTGTCTTGATGGGGAAAGCTGATGCGGAGAATCGGAGTGAGTGTGTCTGCGGCGGGGCTTTTCATCGGACGGGTCTTTTGTAGTCGGAAACGGAACTTACTTTACGTGCGGTCATAGGGGCTGTACACAGCCGGCGACATGCAGTCCTCCATTCAACAAAGGTTTGTTACTAAGACGGACATTCACGCTTTGTGATTGTGCGCGTCTTGAAACGTTAATGGTTTGGTGCCTATCTTAACTATGATTTGGTCACCAAATCAGTGATGTGCATGTTTTGTCATTCCGAGAAAGGGAAAGCGCTGACAACAGTACACGCCAAGGGAAAAACGCTTGCCGTTGTCCCAAAGAGCCCGGAACGTGGCGCCGATGCTGCCGCCCGCGCCCTGCACGCCGTCCTCACAAGCCTCGAGGACTCTAAGGCTGAAGATATCGTCACCATCGACATCGCTGGAAAATCGGCACTGGGGGACTTCATGGTCGTCGTCTCCGGGCGCTCGAACAGGCATGTCATGGCGATCTCTGACCACCTGCTGACTGATCTCAAAGACGAGGGCCTTGGAAGCGCCCGTGTCGAAGGTCAGGAAGGCGGCGATTGGATCCTGATCGACACCGGCGATGTCATCGTCCATGTCTTCCGTCCTGAGATACGCGAGTTCTACAACATCGAAAAGATGTGGGCCGCGCCTGATATGGACGAGGAAACGGTGCACTAACAGGCTGCCTGGACGCTGCGTCCGGCGCCTGATAGACGGCATTTCATTGGCCGGATGATCGAACCCGGCCAGCGGCACGTGTGTGTCGCCTTATGCCGAACTGCGGGAGCGGATGATGCGTGTTGGTCTTTTTGCAGTGGGGCGGCTGAAGTCCGGCCCGGAGAAAGATCTTGCGGCCCGCTATTTCGATCGCTTTGCCAAGGCCGGCCCCGCGGTTGGCCTCGAATTCTCCCGCGTGGCCGAAGTTGCCGAAAGTCGTGCCTCGAATGCCGATACCCGCAAGCGTGACGAAGCGGCGATGCTGCAAAAGTCGCTGGCCGATGGGAGCGTTCTCATTCTGTTGGACGAGCGGGGCAAGGCATTGGATAGCGAAGGATTTGCCAGCCTCCTTGGAAACTATCGCGATCAGGGAAAGCGCGACCTGACGATTGCTATCGGCGGTGCCGACGGTCTCGATCCGTCGCTATACGACCTTGCCGATGCCACCCTTTGTCTCGGCAAGATGACCTGGCCGCATCAGTTGGTTCGCACGCTGATTGCAGAACAGTTGTACCGAGCCGTTACGATCCTTTCGGGCCATCCATATCATCGCCCCTAGCCGGTGCGGTATGCGCGCATCATCAATCGATCTGGCAAAGCATGCCAAATCAGCTTAATCTCCGCGCGATTTTAAAGGATCTCGCAGCTCGTATGCCGACACGTGCGTTCAAGCAAAAATACGTCATTCTGTCGGCCTTGGCCGCAGGCTTGAGCGTCTCTGTGACGGCAATTGCGAACCGACCCTTCGCCGTCAGCGCCTTCGCGCAGGACGCGTCGAGAGATACCGGACCGCCGGCCTCGACAGCATCCGGGGCGGCTGCTGCGACGACGACCGTGGTGGCACAACCGCCCGCCGATCCGGCGGCCGACCTGGCGAAGAAACGGGACGAGACAAGGGCTCAGCTTGAAGCCTTGTCGAAGACGATTGGCCTCTCGTCCGATAAGGTTGCCGAGCTTCAGAAGAGCATCGCCGATTTGGACAAGAGCACCAGCAGTGTTCGTCAGGCGCTGATCGATTCGGCGACGCGGCGTAAGTCGCTCGAGAAACAGATCCTGGAGAGCGAAAAGAAGCTTGCCAATCTGGGCGTAAAAGAAGATGCGGTTCGGGGGTCGCTGCATGAACGGCGCGGCTTGCTGGCCGAGGTGCTGGGTGCCTTGCAGCGCATGGGGCGTAATCCGCCGCCGGCGCTACTTGTCACGCCTGATGACGCGCTTGCCTCGGTACGGAGCGCAATCCTGCTTGGCGCGGTGGTTCCCGGCATCCGGAAGGAGACCGACAAGCTCGCCGCCGATCTCGCCAACCTTTCTTCGTTGCAGGCTGCAAGCGCTGCCGAGAAGTCCAGCCTCACCGCAACGATGACGAACAGCATCGAGGAGGAGCGCCGCATGGACCTGCTTCTCGCCGAGAACGAAAAGCTGAGCCGCAGCAGCGCCGCGCAACTGGATGCGGAGAGGAAACGCTCGGAAGATCTTGCCAGCAAGGCGACAAGCCTGGAGGGTCTGGTCGCATCGATGGAAACCGAGATCGCATCGGTTCGCGAAGCCGCCGCTGCAGCCCGCCAGGCCGAGGAGAACCGCAAGCTCTTGACCGACGAGCAGCGCGCCCAAGCCAAGGCGCTCGCAGAGAGCGGTGTGCCTGATAAAAACCGCATTGCGCCCGCATATCCCTTCGGAGAATTGAAGGCGAAGCTGGAATTGCCTGTGGCAGGCGATATCCTCCGCCAGTTCGGCGATGCCGACGGAACCGGCCATGAGGCGATGGGAATGACGCTTGCCACCAATCCGGAAACGGTGGTCACCGCTCCCGCTGACGGGCTTGTTGTCTATGCGGGCGCATTCCGCAGCTACGGCCAAATGATCATCCTCGACACCGGCGACGGCTACCACCTCGTCCTCTCCGGAATGGAGACGATCAGCACGCGCCAGGGCAAGTTCGTTTTCTCCGGCGAGCCGCTTGCTGCCATGGGCGCAAAAAGAGTGGCGAGCGCAACAGCATTGGCGCTGGAAACCAACCGTCCAACGCTTTACATTGAATTTCGAAAAGATGGAAAACCGGTCGATTCCCGGCCTTGGTGGACCGCTAAAGACACTGGAAAGGCACGCAATGATTCGTAGGGCTTCTCTTGTTCTGGTCGGCGCATTGATGGGTGCGACCGCGATGAGCGTTATCTATTCGGCGGGTGTTCCTGCGGAAGCGGCTGGAGCCTCCACTTACAAGGAGCTTTCCGTTTTTGGTGACGTCTTTGAGCGCGTGCGCGCGCAGTATGTGACACCGCCGGCCGAGGACAAGCTCATCGAAAATGCCATCAACGGCATGCTTTCATCGCTGGATCCGCATTCGAGCTACATGAATGCCAAGGATGCAGCCGATATGCAGACCCAGACGAAGGGCGAATTCGGCGGCCTCGGCATCGAGGTCACTATGGAAGACGAGCTTGTCAAGGTCATCACCCCGATCGACGACACGCCCGCAGCCAAGGCCGGCGTGCTTGCTGGTGATTACATCTCCGAGATCGATGGTCAGTCGGTCCGCGGCCTGAAGCTGGAAGATGCAGTCGAAAAGATGCGTGGCCCGGTCAACACGCCTATCAAGCTCACTCTGATCCGCAAGGGTGCTGATAAACCGATCGAGTTGACGATCGTTCGCGACGTCGTCGCGGTTCAGGCAGTCAAGTCGCGCGTCGAGGACGATGTCGGCTACCTGCGCGTTATCTCGTTTACGGAAAAGACCTACCCCGATCTTGAAAAAGCGATCGAGAAGATCAAGAAGACGGTTCCAGCCGACAAGCTGAAGGGCTACGTCCTCGACCTGCGTCTGAACCCTGGCGGTCTGCTCGATCAGGCAATCCAGGTATCGGATGCGCTGCTGCAGCGTGGCGAAGTGGTTTCCACCCGTGGCCGCAATGCGGACGAGACCCGCCGCTTCAACGCCGGGCCGGGCGACCTGACCGATGGAAAGCCAGTGATCGTGCTTATCAACGGCGGTTCGGCATCTGCTTCGGAAATCGTTGCCGGTGCGTTGCAGGATCTGCGCCGCGCCACCGTTCTCGGTACGCGCTCGTTCGGCAAGGGGTCGGTTCAGACGATCATCCCACTCGGCGAAAACGGAGCGCTGCGACTGACGACGGCGCTGTACTACACGCCATCGGGCCGCTCGATCCAAGGCACAGGCATCACGCCTGATATCAAGGTTGAGGAGCCCCTTCCGGATGACCTCAAGGGCAAGATGGTCACGGAAGGCGAGTCCAGCCTGCGCGGGCACATCAAGGGTAAGAGCGAGACGGACGAGGGCTCCGGTTCCGTTGCCTATGTTCCTCCGGATCCGAAGGACGACGTCCAGCTCAACTACGCACTTGACCTGCTTCGCGGCAAGAAGACTGATCCGTCCTTCCCGCCCAATCCGGACAAGGCCGTCAGCGCCAAGTAATTGCAATTTTAGGCGTCAGGCCGAATGGTGTATCCGGCCTGACGCCTTTTTGCTGTCCTGATTCTGAAGCGGAAAAGAAGTTTGAATACCGATTTGCACGCACCTCTGGGACAGAATCGCAAGGCCAGGCGCCAGCGGCCCGGCATTCTGCGTACGGGTCGTGTTGTGGCCGGGATTTGCCTCGTCCTGATTGGGGCTTCGTCTCTCTATACGGCGTTTCGCGGCGACGGGTTGAAGCGGGAGGCGCCGTCGGCGCAAGACCAGACGGCCGCGCCACCTTCAGACGCCGCTCCGAACCAGGTGCCGCCGCAATCTCCATCCGCTGCTGCTCCCAATGGCGTGGTGTCTTCCAATCCAAGATCGGGTGCGAATGTAGAGCAGATGGTCGCAGGCGACGGATCTGTCGTCACGAAGTACTCTCCGAGACAACGCGACGGCAATGGCCCGGTGTTGGTCGATGCCTCGCAGGTCGGGCAGGATCCACGGATGGCGGCGATACCGAATGACACCCTTCTGGAAGAGACGCAGTTGGGACGGCTGCCGATCGTCGGGCCGGACGGGCGTCGCCCGATGGACCAGTATGCGCGACCATGGTCCGGTGCGCACGGAACACGCATCGCTATCGTCGTCAGTGGCCTCGGACTTAGCCAGACCGGTACACAGCGGGCCATCCAGCAATTGCCGGAGGAGGTCACGTTCGCGTTTGCCGCCAGCGGCAACAGTTTGCAGCGCTGGATGCAGGAAGCGCGCCGCGGTGGCCACGAGATCCTGCTGCAGGTTCCATTCGAGCCTTTTGATTACCCGGCGAACGATCCCGGACCCGACACGCTTCTGACGTCGAAGTCGGTTGCGAAGAATATTGAAAGCCTGCACCGGGCGATGGGCGAGATCACCAATTATACGGGCATCATGAACTATCAGGGTGGCCGCTTCCTTGCCGACCCGAACGCCATGGAGCCGGTCATGCGAGATATCGGAAAGCGCGGGCTGCTGTTTCTTGACGACGGAACCTCGGCCCAGACCAAGACCGCGGTGATCGCAAAGGGGACGGAGATGCCCTATGCCTTTGCCGATGTACAGCTGGACAAGCAGCTTGACGTGAACGCCATCATCGGGAAGCTGGACGAACTTGAACGCGTCGCAAAGCGCAATGGCCAGGCAATCGGCGTTGCCGCCGCCTTTGATGAGAGCATTGATGCCATCGCGCAATGGACGCAGGAAGCCGCCATGCGAGGAATTGAGATTGTCGGTGTTGCCGCGCTGACCAACGATCCCAAAAGGCCTTGATAGAGAGAGCCGATGAGCAAGCCGATCGCTAAAGCCGAGGACCTTCCGTATCGCCCCTGCGTCGGCGTTATGATCCTCAACCGCCAGGGCCTCGTATGGGCGGGGCGAAGGATTCCGGAAGAGAATTCCGAGTATGATGGATCGCCGCAGCTTTGGCAGATGCCGCAGGGCGGCATGGACAAGGGCGAGGATCCGCTCCAGGCCGCCTACCGCGAACTTTACGAGGAAACAGGGATTCGCACTGTGACGCTGCTCGCGGAAGCCAAGAACTGGATCAACTACGATTTGCCGCCGCAATTGGTCGGCATCGGGCTGAAGGGAAAGTTCCGCGGCCAAACACAGCGCTGGTTCGCGTTCCGTTTCGATGGAGACGAGAGCGAGATCGCGATCAATCCGCCACCTGGGGGCCATGCCGCTGAATTCGATGCCTGGGATTGGAAGCCGATGGAAAGCCTGCCCGGTCTCATCGTGCCCTTCAAACGGGCTGTCTACGAGCAGGTCGTCGATGAGTTCAGGCACCTGGCTGACCTGAGTGCCGCAGAGTGAACGACCGGCGGCCAAGGCTGCCGGTCATTGGCGATCTTATTCGGCCTCGTCGGCGGAGTCGGCGTTGAGCTGGCCGTACTTCGATTCGCCGATCTTGCCGAGCAGATCGAGCTGCGTTTCGAGGAAGTCGATGTGACCTTCCTCGTCGGCCAGAAGCTCCTCGAACAGCTTCATCGAGACATAGTCGCCGGCCTCATGACAGATGTCGCGTGATTTCTTGTAGGCGGTACGCGCATCGTATTCGCCGGCAAGATCGGCTTCCAGAACTTCCTTGACGTTCTGGCCGATGCGAAGCGGTGCAAGGGTCTGGAGGTTGGGATGACCTTCGAGGAAGATGATGCGTGCGACCAGGCGGTCGGCGTGATGCATTTCCTCGATGGATTCCGCCCGTTCCCTCTTGGCAAGCTTGGTATAGCCCCAATCTTCAAGAAGTCGGTAATGGACCCAGTATTGGTTTACGGCGCCGAGTTCGAGAAAGAGGGCCTCGTTAAGCCGCTCGATGACTTTTTTGTCGCCTTTCAATGTCCACTCTCCTGGTTTCTTCATGGAATTTTCTCAGGCGGGACATGAAATCAAATATTTCGTCTTCCGTCGAGTGGTGACGGGCGTGATATTCCTCGGTTGTCTGGATGATAATATCGACCACGTTCGGGAAGCAGCCACAGCAGCGGCCCCGTTTTTCCATGGCGTGGTATACCTTTGCAGGCACGATGAGCTGCCAACAGTCCTGCTCGAGAAGCTCGTTGATGACTTCCCGGATTTCGTGATCAGTTATGTAGTTGCAGCTGCAGACAAGCACGGCGTCATTCCAAACATGACATTCACTATCGTCTTTTCTGCAAAAGAAGACGGCGAGTGTCAAGAAAAAATCGAACCGTGGACTAGACCATTCGTCGCATGTTGCGAAAATGAAAAGGAAGCTCTTCAGGTATGATGCAATCCAGTAGGTCGCAGCTTGATGAGCTGTCCTCAATGAAAATTGCGGCCTTTCGGCATGACTTGAGTTGTTTCTCCAGAAAGGCTGCTTGAAATCAGCCTCTTCTCCATGACTGCCTTTTCAAGTGAGTTTGCGATTTTCCTTTGGCGAGGATCCATTGTCGGATTCAGCGCTTCATCCGAACGATCGCTAACGCCGAATCGACGGGCTTCCTTCTGCAGGATACCAAGCGCATGCGTCATATCCTCGATATGGTCAACGACAGTGTGGATCACGCCGCTCTGGCTCTGAAGCTTGCCATGAATCTTCACGAGCCGTGCTCCCATGACGATCGCGCGGTATCTTTCGAATGCCTTCTTCCAGACAATGGCGTTGGCAACGCCCGTCTCGTCTTCCAATGTCATGAAGATGACGCCCTTGGCCGAGCCCGGTCGCTGACGCACCAAGACCAGGCCGGCGATCGTCACCCTTGTGCCGTTCGGGACGGTGAGAAGATCGACATTCCGAACGACCCCGGCTTTGCGGAATTCATCGCGAAGGAATGAGACGGGGTGGCCCTTCAAGGAGAGCGAGAGATAACGGTAGTCCTCAATGACCTGTTCGCCTGGCAGCATTTCCGGCAGCTGTGTTTCAGGCTCGACCTGCAGGTCGATGTGGCTTACCTGGTCGAACAGAGGGAGCTTTTCGGCAGCACTCTTCGCATCGAGCGCCCGCACAGCCCAGAGTGCCTCCCGCCGCGACAGTCCGATGGATTGAAAGGCATCTGCATCGGCAAGTCGCTCTATATCTGCCTTTTGCAGGCCCGACCGCAGCCAGAGATCGCGGATCGAGGAATAGCCCTTGCCTTTGTTGGCGACCAGCTGCTGCATGTTCGCTTCCGACAGCCCTTTTATCTGCCGAAACCCAAGCCGAACCGCTCGCATTGTCTGGATGACCTCCCGCATGGCGGCATACCGGAAATCAATTGCGCCTTTGTCGAATTCGGCCTCTTCCAGCAGACAATCCCAGTTCGACTCGTTGATATCGACCGGCCTGATCTCAACGCCATGTTCCCGGGCATCCCTGACGAGCTGGGCGGGGGCATAAAAGCCCATCGGCTGCGAATTCAGCATCGCGGCGCAGAAGACGTCGGGATAGTAAGCCTTTACCCAGGACGAGGCGTAGACGAGTAGCGCGAATGAGGCGGCGTGGCTTTCCGGGAAACCGTATTCGCCAAAACCCTTTATCTGATTGAAGCATTGCTGGGCGAAATCGCGCGGGTATTGTTTCTTAACCATGCCCTCAATGAATCGCTTCTCGAAATTGCCGATGGTGCCCGTCCGTTTGAAGGTCGCCATGGCCCGCCTCAGCTGATCGGCTTCGGCCGGCATGAAATCAGCCGCTGTGATCGCGATTTGCATCGCCTGTTCCTGAAAGAGCGGTACGCCAAGCGTTCGCTCCAGGACACTTTCCAACTCCTTGCTTGGATATGCTATTGGGATACCGCGCGCCTTTTCTTCTCTGCGTTTCAGGTATCGGTGGACCATGTCGCCCTGGATGGGGCCGGGCCGAACGATGGCGACCTCGATGACGAGGTCGTAGAATTTTTTGGGCTTCAGGCGCGGTAGCATACTCATCTGCGCCCGGCTCTCGATCTGGAAGACGCCAAGCGTATCGGCCCGGCATATCATCTCGTAGACGGGCTCTTCGTCTTCATGCTTGTCGTTGCCGAGATCGGCAAGCGTCTTCTTGACGTCGTAATGCAGGAGAAGCAGATCGAATGCCCGCTTCAGTGCGGTCAGCATTCCAAGCGCCAGAATGTCGACCTTGAGGATCTTCAGATTGTCGAGGTCATCCTTGTCCCACTCGACCATGTAGCGCCCCGGCATTGCCGTCTTCATGATTGGAACGACTTCATCCAGCCTGTCCCTGGTGATGACGAAGCCTCCGACATGCTGGGTGAGGTGGCGGGGAAAGCCAAGAAGTTCCGATGCGTATTTCAGCACGTTCTTAGTCATGGGGTCGAAAATGTCGAGCCCGGCGGCCTTTGCCTCCCGCTCGGATAGTTTCTCCTCCGACCAACCCCAGACCAGACTGCCAATCGCGGACTGGACGTCCTCCGAAAGGCCAAAGGCTTTCGAGACTTCGCGTCCGGCGGACCGGGTGCGGTAGGTCGTCACCCCTGCCGTCAGGCCGGCATGTTCCTTGCCGTATTTCTCGTAGATATGCTGGACGACCTCTTCGCGCCTCTCGTGTTCAAAATCGACATCGATATCCGGGGGCTCGTCACGATCCATCGACAGAAATCTATCGAAGAGCAGCGTGCTCTTCTCCGGATTGACCTCCGTTATTTCAAGGCAATAGCAAATGACCGAGTTTGCCGCAGAGCCGCGACCCTGGCAGAGGATCTTCTTCTCATGGCGAGCGTGTTGGATGATCCGGTGGACCGTCAGGAAGTATGGTTCATATTGCTTCTGGCGAACGAGGCTCAGTTCGTATTCGATGTTCCGCCGGACTTTCTCCGGTATGCTGCCGGGGAAGCGTTTTGCCGCGCCGGTTTTGGTAAGGCGTTCCAGGGTTTCATAAGGCGTCTCCCCCTCGTCATTCTCGGGGGGATAGTTGTGTTCCAGTTCGTCAAGTGAAAACGAAAGGCTGCCAAAAAACTTTTCCGTGTTGGTTATGGCATGCGAACAGTCTCTGAAGAGCCGCAGGATTTCGTCCCCCTCCTTGAGATAGCGCTCGGCATTCGGCGCGAGATGAAAGCCGGCCTGGGGAATCGGAACGTGTTCCCGGATCGATGTTACGATGTCAGCGAGGGGGCGACGGCTGGCGTCGTGGTAGAGCGGCTGGTTGGTGGCGATCAGCGGGATGCGATTGCGGTCGGCCAGCATGGAGATGGTCGCGAACATGCGCTTGTCGCGGCCGTCGTAGGCGGGGGCGAGCGCCATGTGGAATTTTTTTCGGAAACGCTTTCGGAAGCGTTCCAAGCAGGCTTCGAACGCCGCGTGATTGCCATCATCGGCAATGGACGGATCGGGAACGAGCGCGAGCATCATGTTGTCCCCCCATTCCATCAGATCCGCTTCCGTCAGGATGCACTTTCCCTTTTCGGCTCTTAGGTTGCCAGCGCTCAGCAATCGGCAGAGATGTGCCCAGCCTTTGCGATCCTGCGGATAGGCAAGGATCTCCGGCGTTCCATCCGCGAAGACCAGGCGGACGCCCGGCTGAAAACGGATCGGATCGAGAATGACGTCCTTCTTTTCATGCTCCTCCAGAAGCCCGGCTTTCATTCGCTCGAATTTCTGTTGGATCGCCTTTGACTGGGCATGCGCCCTGACAACGCCTGCAACCGAATTGCGGTCGGCAATGCCAAGTCCTCCAAGCTTCAGAACTGCAGCCTGGACGATCATTTCTTCGGGCTTGGATGCACCCTCCAGAAACGAAAAATTGGTCTTGGCGCCGATCTCGAAGAACGCGGGCATCAGGCAATAACTCCATGCATGTACCAGTTCTGTGTTGCGTCACGCTCATAGTGACCATGCCGATAGATCCAGAAGCGGCGTCCCTGCTCGTCTTCGATACGGAAATAATCCCTATCCCGCGCATCCGACCCATCGAGCCACCATTCCATTGCCAGCCGTTCAGGCCCTTCGCTCTTCAGGACCCGATGCTGCATGCGTCGCCAGCAAAAGCTGGCGGGTGCACCATCGGGGACTTCGACGGCAAAGGCGTCCATTCGTTCCGGCTTGCGCAGCAATCGGATAGGCCGCTCGCTCCTGGCCGGTGGAGGATGTCCTTCCCTGATCTCTGGCGCGGATAGGTGATCGATTACGGGTACGGCAATGACGGCTCTTTCCGGAACGTGGCTTTCCCGCAATTGAAAGGTCTGCAGGCAGTCTTGCCCAAGGCGGGCGGAAACCCGATCCACGAAGGCAGCAAGCGATGCATCCTTTTGTTGGCAAGCTTCGAAGTCGCCTTGCGACGTCACGAAATCTTCGTGGAGGAGCACGTTGAGACGAAGGATTTCGAATCCGTAGCCTGCATCGAAATCATCGTGGATTGCCTGCAGGCGCTCAGCAAAGAGAGCGGCGATACGCTTGGGCTCTCTCAGGGGCTGGGCCGTCCCTGCGGAAATACGGAAAACCTTTCCATCGACGCGGAACAGGACCAGTTCGAAGATACGACCTCCGACGCCACGGGCTTCCAGCGAGGGCTTCAGGGAGACAGCGACCTGACCGGTGAGCGCGAGAATATCGTCTTCGGCTCCGATCGGTTCGATCAGGCGACGTTCGACCGAGAGGCTCGCGACTGGCAGCCGCGGAGATACAGGCTCTTCATCTGTCCCAAGCGCCTGATCGAGCCTCAAGAGCAAGGCTCCTCCGAAGCGGCGGGCAAGCGGGGCGCGTGGTGCGTCCAGCAGGTCGCCCACATATTTGAGCCCCATTTTATTCAGGGCGCCCACGATTTCTTCTTGGAGGCGGAGGGCCGCGACCGGCAAAGAGGCCAGAGCTTGCTCGGCTTCCCCGTGTTCGATGATCCCGCCTGGACCGAAACGGCTGATAGCCCAGGACAATCCCGGCGACGAAGAGACGGCGCCGCGTGCGTCAATCCCCATCTGGAAAAGTCTGGCGAGAATATCCTTGAGAAGTGCCGTCTCGCCGCCGAACAGATGGGCACAGCCGGTGATGTCGAGAAACAGGCCGTCAACCCTGTCGAGCGCGACAAGCGGGGTATAGCGATCACACCAGTCGGCAATCGCTTCCAGGAAGCGTCGGTTGGCGGCCGGGTCGTCCTCAATCACATCGAGCTTGGGGTAGATGGCGCGGGCCTCGGCGACGCCCATACTCTTTCTCAGATTGAGGGCTTCTGCCGCCTCATCCAGCGCCGTCAGCCGCATCGTATTGTTGAGGCGACTGGAACAGACGATTGGCGGCGCCTCAGGACGTCCGCGCGAACGCCAGGAGAGACCCCATTTCTTTCTTGCGATCCGGTCGGTCGGGAGATGCGGAAAATGGAGCGCCAGAATGCGCTGCGCGTTCGTCTGGAAGGCGAGGGTCGGCTGATCGGGAGACGGCAAAAAAACGGCGGTCATGGGGGTTCCACTCCAGCAGAAAGGAGAGGAGAGCCGGATTGCGGCTCTTCTCCAGGGTGAGATGAAAAGCCGGATTGCCGATGCTGCCGCCCAGCATCGTGCCATCCGGCAAGGGGCGCGCCTGTGCCGGCGCGGGTGCTGCAAGGAAGCGGAAACAAGCGCTGCTGGCTTCTTCCTCTCCAGCCTGCCGCAACAGGAAAAGCGGGCGTCTGGATGCCTTTGCCCGCAAACTCAAACGACGGCTCTCCGTCAGGCCGAAGAGCTTCGGGTTGCCCCGGACCTCCAGAATCGTCGCGGCAAAGACGCCGCTTTCGACTGCCGCTTCCGCAAGCCAGAGGGCGTCTTCAAGCTTGCGCGGACTGGCATAGAAGAACAGGTCCGGCTTCAGGCCAAAATCCCGCAGGCCCACGGCGTAGGGCTCTCCCGCCTCCATCGTGGACACCGTGTCGGCAATCCAGAGGACCGGTAGCGAGGCATTTTGGTTGTCTTCGGCCTGACGCTGCAGCGTGGCGGCAAGCGCCAACACAAAGCCGCTGCCGGCACCGGCCTCCCGCAAGAGGTCGGAGCGAACCTCGGTAATTCCATCGAGCGGCAAGCCGCCATCAATCGCCTCGTCGAGCGCGGGGATTTTAAGGGGAAGACGTAAGACACCTTCGTTTTTCGCGGCGAGGCCGCTTTCAGCCAAGGCTTGGCTTTCCGCTGCTGCCAGAGCCGGCGCGGGCTTTCCTTCAAGCTTTGCAATGGTTTCGCGGAGTGCAAAAAGCCGCTCGCGCGCCACGGCCGGCTGTGCCATGACGTTCTCCAACTCTTAAATGTTCCTGTTATGTTCTCATGGATTCCAGAGGCAGATGAAAGAGTCAACAGGCATTTGATGTGAATTTATTCCTGCCATTGATTCCGCTCTCGAAAATCGTGCGCAAAGGTTCTATATGGGCCGCAAAGGAAGGAATATTTATGGCCCGCATAGACCAGAGCGAGGATTGGCGGGACCGCCACGCGCCGACGATCAGCACTTTCGAGTCGTTGGCGATGGAGGCGTATAGCCACCTGCCGGAAGAATTCCGCTCGCTGACCACCAATCTGACGATTGAGATCGAGGATTTCCCAGACGACGACGTGTTCGAGGACATGGCGTTGGAAACGCCATTCGACCTTCTCGGCCTCTTTGAAGGCCGGGGCATCTCGGAGCGTTTCACGATGGAAACCGGCGAACTGCCGAACCGCATCCGCCTCTACCGGCGGCCGATCCTCGACTATTGGGCCGAGAACGACGAGACGCTGGGTGATATCATCACCCATGTCCTCATCCATGAGATCGGCCACCACTTCGGTCTCAGCGACGACGACATGGAGCGGATCGAGGCGAGCGCCGAAGAGGCGGCAGAGCGTTAAGCTGCTCGCCCGCGCTATTGTTCGGACAGCTTCATGTCCGGGTGGTAGTCCTTGCCTTCGACCTCCTTGACGATCGCCTGAGCGCACATCACCTGGCCGGTCTGGGTATTGAAGGTTAGCGACGGCGAGCCGTTCAACGACCAACCCTTGTTGAGGGCGTCGGTCACGCGGTGGCAGAAAGCGGCATCATCCTGGCCGGTCAGAAGGCGATAAAGCTTCATCTAAAGTCGTCTTTCACTTCGCCGTTTGGCGTTCTGCAATCAGCCGGGCTTTATGAACCAGACCTTCCGCCTGGACAAGATGCAGCCGCTCGATCATCCGGCCATTGACATTGATGACGTTGAGGCCTTCGGCAGCGGGGTCGGCAAAGGCGGCGATGATCGCCTCCGCCTCGGCAATTGCCGACGCGTCCGGGCCAAAATGCCGGTTTGCCGCATCGATCTGGGCCGGATGGATCAGCATCTTGCCATCGAAGCCCATGGCCCGGGCATGCGCGCATTCGGCATCGAAGGCATCGGCGTCCCTGAAATCATTGAAGACACTGTCGATTGCGTCGAGGCCATAGGCACGGACAGCAAGAACGACCTGCATCAGCCAGGGCACGAGATAGGTGCGGCCTGGCTGCGGCAGGACGCCCGTTTCCTTGCGAAGATCGTTGAGGCCGAGGACAAAGCAATCGAGCCTTGAACCCTGGGTGCGCCCCGCCTCGGCGATGGCGGCAGCATTCAGGATGCCGCGCGGCGTTTCGATCATTGCCCAGATGCGCAGGCTCTCCGGCGCATCTGCATCAGCGAGAAGATCGCCGACCGACATCACGTCCTGCGGCTCGTTCACCTTCGGCAAAAGAACGGCATCAGGTTCCAAGGTTCGCACCAGTTCCATGTCGGCATGGCCAAAGGTCGAAGAGAGTGTGTTGATACGTATGATCCGCTCTTTGTTTGCGAGCGGCTTGCCGGAAAAGAAAGCCTTCAGCTTCTCGCGCGCTTCCGCCTTTTTCTCGGGAGCGACCGAATCCTCCAGGTCGAAGATGATCGCATCGCAATCCAGTCCATGGGTCTTCTCCAAGGCACGGCTATTGATGGCGGGGACACTCAACACCGAACGACGCAGGCTGACGGAGCGGGGCATGGAATTTGAGCTCATCACGCATCTGTGCCAAGCTTTGCGGCAAGTAGCAAGACAACAAAAAGCCATGCTTATCTTGCAGAGAAGAAAGTGAAGGACCACATTCCTTTCCGAAGAAAGGTCTAAAGCTCATGCAAAGCATCCGTTCCATCTTCCTCCTGCTCGCAGGCATCACCGCCTTCGTCGCGCTGGCAGTCTTCACCTTTTCGGTGACGCTTGCCGTCGGCGGCATTCTGACGGTGCTTATGGTCGGCCGCGCGCTTTCACTGAAGATGAAACCTGCCCCGGTCCGCGCTACTCCCAAGACCAAGCCTCATTCCGCCGAGAACATGCGAATCTGGAATGACGGCCGCGGCACGATCATCGATCTCTGACCGGATCGTTTTCCAGAAAATTTTCGGCATCGCTGTCGGCTCGTCTGATCTTCCTGCGTCTTTGGAAGGCCAGGGCTTCTGCCCGAACCAAATCAAGCAATGGAGGACAGCATGGATACCACAACGGAAACCGGCACAATGAAGATGCCGCCGGTCAAGAATGGCTTGCTGCCGTATATCACGGTCGATGGTGCGTTGAAGGCCGCGGAATTTTACAAGCGTGCTTTCGGCGCCGAAGAGGCGTTTGTGGTCCCCGTGGACGAAAACGGACGGACGATGCATGTCCATCTTTACATCAACGGAAGCTCGTTGATGTTGTGCGATGCCTATCCCGAACATGGTCATCCCTTCGAAAAGCATCAGGGCTTCGCCCTTCAGTTGGTCGTCGACGACATCGATTTCTGGTGGGACCGTGCCGTCGCTGCCGGCGCCGAGGTGATCCTTCCCGTCCAACTGATGTTCTGGGGTGATCGATATGGCCAGCTTCGCGACCCGTTCGGGGTTCTCTGGGCGATGAATGCGCCAGCGAATGCAAATTGATCTCACAATGACCATGGCTGGCTGCGCGTCGAATCCGCGCGCGGCCTCTCCTACGATGCAAATTTTCCTTCATTTCGGTCGAAATCTGGACTAAACGCTGATCAACAAAACTACGTCTGCTGACATTGGAGCCAGGCCATGGACAAATTCGTAAAGCTGACGGGCGTCGCTGCCCCTCTGCCGGTTGTCAACATCGATACCGACATGATCATTCCGAAGGATTACCTGAAGACGATCAAACGCACCGGTCTTGGCAAGGGCCTTTTCGCCGAAGCCCGCTACAATGAGGACGGTTCCCCGAACCCGGATTTCGTGCTGAACAAGCCGGCCTACCAGAATGCGAAGATCCTTGTTGCCGGCGACAATTTCGGTTGCGGCTCCTCGCGCGAGCATGCGCCGTGGGCGCTTCTCGACTTCGGCATCCGTTGCGTCATCTCGACCAGCTTCGCCGACATTTTCTACAACAACTGTTTCAAGAACGGCATTTTGCCGATCATGGTCAGCCAGGAAAACCTCGACAAGCTGATGGACGACGCCTCGCGCGGTTCCAACGCGATCCTGACGATCGACCTGGAAAATCTTGAGATCACCGGCCCGGACGGCGGTTCGATCAAGTTTGATCTCGACGAGTTCAAGCGCCACTGCCTGCTGAACGGCCTCGATGATATCGGCCTGACGCTCGAAAAGGGCAAGGCGATCGACAACTTCGAAGCGCAGAACGCGGCGTCGCACCCCTGGGCTGCGTAAGTCTTAAAGGCGCAAGCCTCAAAGGTTGGCTTACAGCAGCCGTTCTTTCCAGGCTTTCAGCTTTTCCAGCGAGACGCCGATGCCGCCGCAGACTTCGATCAGCGGGTTGTTGAATCGGGCGAGGATGTCGGCATGCACGTCGGCGACTGCCAGCGCAGCCCCGCAGGCGGGCTCCACCAGAATGCGATAGGCATCGGCGAACTTCAGGCAGGCGGCGAGCGCCTGTGCATCCGTGACCGTGACGCTTTCGATCGCGTGGTGCTTCGGCAGATCGAAGACATGCTGCGCCACCTGGCGCGCACCGAGCGAACTGGCGATTGAGGTGATCGCCGGCAAGATGATGCGTTCGTTGGCCGCGAGGCTCGCATGAAGCGACTCGGCTCCTTCGGTTTCGACGGCTATGACGGGCACATGCGACAAGCCGTTTCGCTTGAGACCGGCAACGATGCCCGCAAGCAAGCCGCCACCGCCGACGCTCGTGATGACGCAATCAAAGTCGGCGCCCTTTGCGACAACCTCGTCGATCAATGTGCCGTGCCCTTCCCACAGAAGCGGATGGTCGAACGGGTGCACATAGGCTGCCTTCCTGGCATTCGCGCGTTCGATTGCGTAGGCATTGGCTTCGTCGAACACTGATCCATGCACGAGGACAGTCGCGCCGGTTGCCTCGATAGATTGGCGGACTTCTGGCGATGTCGTCTCAGGCACCACGATCGTAACCGGAATGCCGAGTGCACGTCCGGCATAAGCGGCGGCGATCCCGGTATTGCCGCCCGAGGCGCAGAAAATCTCGCGGGCGCCGTTCCCGATCTCATGCTGACAAAGCCGGCCGACACCGCGGAGCTTGAAGCTTCCAGATGGCTGCAGTGCATCGAGCTTCAGCCATAGCGGCTTGTTGCTCGCGCTGTAGCCGGCTGATGTGCGGAAAAGCGGAGTGTCGAGATGCAGGGGCGTAGATGGCATGATGGTATCCAGGTGAGCGTGTCGATACAGGTTCTCCTTGTGTGGACCCTCATGCGCCGATTGGTCAACGCGAGATGTCGGCAGTAATTCCGCAACCGTACCGAATCGGCCTCCCGCTCGCTTGAAATGCCGTTTTTGCGGGTCTAAGAAGCCGCAACTTGTTTTTCCGCGGAGGGTTTCATGACAACGCGCAATCTTTTCCTGTTGCCGGGTGACGGCATCGGCCCAGAAGCCATGGGTGAGGTCCGCAAGATCATTGCCTATATGAACGAGGCGATGAATGCCGGCTTCGTCACGGACGAAGGCCTGGTCGGCGGCAGCGCCTATGACGCGCATGGTGCTGCGATCTCCGAAGCCGACATGCAGAAGGCGCTTGCAGCGGACGCCGTTCTCTTCGGCGCCGTCGGCGGCCCGACGTGGGATAGTGTTCCCTATGAGGTGCGCCCGGAGGCCGGCCTGCTGCGCCTGCGCAAGGATTTGCAGCTGTTTGCGAACCTGCGTCCGGCCATCTGCTACCCTGCACTTGCATCAGCTTCGTCGCTGAAGCCGGAGCTGGTTGAAGGTCTCGACATCCTCATCATCCGCGAGCTGACCGGCGGCGTCTATTTCGGCGAGCCGAAGGAGATCATCGATCTTGGCAATGGCCAGAAGCGCGGCATCGATACGCAGGTCTACGACACTTACGAGATCGAGCGGATCGCCGGTGTCGCCTTCGAAATGGCGCGTACCCGCCAGAACCGCGTTTGCTCGATGGAAAAACGCAACGTCATGAAGTCGGGTGTGCTTTGGAACCAGGTCGTGACGGAAACGCACAAGGCCAAGTATTCGGACGTCCAGCTCGAGCATATGCTGGCTGATGCCGGCGGCATGCAGCTCGTTCGCCAGCCGAAGCAGTTCGATGTCATTGTTACCGATAACCTTTTCGGCGACATGCTGTCCGACGTTGCCGCCATGCTGACCGGTTCGCTCGGCATGCTGCCGTCGGCCTCGCTCGGAGCACCGGACGCCAAGACCGGCAAGCGCAAGGCGCTCTACGAGCCGGTACATGGGTCGGCACCCGATATCGCCGGCAAGGGCATTGCCAATCCGATCGCGATGATTGCTTCTTTCGCCATGTGCCTGCGCTATTCCTTCAACCTCGTGAATGAAGCCGACAATCTGGAAAAGGCGATCGCCAACGTGCTCGACAAGGGCATGCGCACCGGCGACATCATGGCCGAAGGCTGCAAAAAGGTCGGCACGACAGAGATGGGCGACGCGATCCTCGCTGAGTTCAAGGCGCTTTCTATCTGATATTTCACGTGAAACACGTCTCGAGCCTTCCGCATCGATTGCTGCGGAAGGCCTTTGCTTGAAGGCGACTGATGCCGATCCTATTTCCGTTCTGCACTGAGCAAAGAGCGGGAGCAGAATGAACGAAGTCATCGATCGCAAGCCGAACTGCCGGAGCTATCTGCGAAAGCGCTACGACGCGCGGCGCTCGATCCATCGTCGGGTTCCCTGGAAGGGCTTCACGCTTTTCGCCGTCAACGCGGTCGCCATCGCTTTCCTTGTCTTCGACCGGCCGCTGGGGCAGGCGGTCACAAGTCTTTCGCCTCCGCTGGTATCGATTGCCGGCGATGTCACCGACATCGGCAGGCTCGTCTGGATTCTGGTGGGACTTTCGACGATCCTGGCTGCGGGCTATTTCGTCCGCCGGCGATTATGGAAGGTCCGCCGACGCTTCCGGCTCGTCTATCTTGGACAGATGACCGCTTATGTCGGTCTGTCGGTGTTGTTTGCCAGCGTCATTTCCAATCTGCTGAAGTTCGCCCTCGGCCGCGCTCGACCATTGCTTTATGATCAGGAGGGCATCTTCAGCTTCTCGCCCTTCACTACGGACTTCCTGCACCAGAGCTTTCCGTCGGGCCATTCCTCCAATATCGGCGCGTTGTTCATGGCCCTGGCGCTCCTCTTTCCTCGATTCCGGCTCGGTTTCATCGGTATTGGCCTCTGGCTGGGCGCCACGCGCGTCATCATCGGTGTGCATTATCCGAGCGACGTCGCAGCCGGCCTCGCATTGGGGGGCTGGCTGGCTTTCGCAACATCCATCCTGTTCGCGCGCTTCGGACTGGTGTTCTCGATCGGTCGTGATGGTTGGCCGACACCGCGGCTCAGCCGCGTTCTTTAGGTCATTGCCTGGCACGAAAAAACCCGGCGCTTTGCGAGCGCCGGGCCATTGTTCAGATCTCGATTCCAAGGATCAATCCATGGCGTGGATATCGCGGTCCTTCGTTTCCGGCAGGAAGATGAGACCGATGACCAGCGTGATCGCTGCGAAGACGATCGGATACCAGAGGCCAAAGTAGATATCGCCGGTTGCGGCACTCATTGCGAAGGCCGTCGCGGGCAACAGACCACCGAACCAGCCGTTGCCGATATGATACGGTAGCGACATGCCGGTGTAACGGATGCGGGTCGGGAAGAGTTCGACCAGAAGCGCGGCGATCGGACCGTAGACCATCGTCACGTAGAGAACGAGCACGAACAGAATGGCGATCGTGCCGATCCAGTTGACGCGAGCCGGGTCGGCCGTCATGGCGAAGGTGCCGCCCTTGGCAATGTTGTAGACCGCCATGTCGGTGACGCTCTTTGTCTCATCCGCCGTCAGAAGCTTGCCGGCCACGAGCTTGTCGGCAGGCATGGTGTCCTTGGTGCCGGCGCGGATCGCATCTGCGTTTAGCGCAAGCTCGGGATTGGCGGCAATGAACGCTTCCAGTTTGGCATCCGGGACCTTGACGGCGCCGCGGTTCAGCGGATAGCCGCCGTCATGAAGGGCAATATTGATGCTCTTTTCGAAAGCTGAAGTCAGGCCCTTTGCCTTGTCGCCGGCCGCAATGGCGTCGAAGCTGGTGATGGTTTCATCGCCGATCTTGACGGTTGCAGGCTGACCGGCCGGGCCGGGGACGACATCGTAAGGCACCGAGTTCTTGGTCAGGAAGGCCGTCGCCACGTCGCAGGAACTGGTGAACTTCGACGTTCCTGTCGGGTTGAACTGGAATTTGCAGTCAGCCGGGTCGGCCGTCACGGTTGCGCGGACCGATGCTTGGGCTTCGGCAAGCGCCGGGTTGGCCGTCCAGGTCATGGCCTTGAACAGCGGGTTGTAGGTCACCGCTGCAATCAGCAGGCCGGCCATGATGATCGGCTTGCGGCCGATCTTGTCGGAGAGGCCGCCGAAGACGACGAAGAAGGGCGTGCCGAGGATAAGGGCAATGGCCACCATGATGTTTGCCGATTGCAGATCGACCTTGAGCACGTTCTGCAAGAAGAACAGAGCGTAGAACTGGCCGCCGTACCAGACGACTGCCTGACCCATAGTGGCGCCGAGAAGCGCGATCAGCGCGATCTTGGCATTCTTCCATTGGCCGAAGGCTTCGGTGAGCGGAGCTTTGGAGCCCTTGCCTTCCGCCTTCATTCTCTGGAACGCCGGTGACTCGTTCATCTTCAGACGGATCCAGACGGAGACGCCGAGAAGCACGACGGAGACCAGGAACGGAATGCGCCAGCCCCATGCGGCAAAGGCTTCCTTGCCCATCAGGAACTGAACACCGACGATGACGATCAGCGACAGGAACAGGCCGAGCGTTGCAGTGGTTTGGATCCATGAAGTGAAGTAGCCGCGCCGCCCATGTGGCGCGTGTTCGGCCACATAGGTTGCCGCACCGCCATATTCACCGCCGAGTGCAAGACCCTGCAGCAGGCGAAGCCCGATCAGGATGATCGGCGCTGCGATGCCAATCGTCGCCGCACCGGGAAGAATGCCGACGAGGAACGTCGAGAGGCCCATGATGAGGATCGTCACCAGGAACGTGTACTTGCGCCCGACGAGGTCGCCGAGGCGGCCGAAGACGAGCGCGCCGAACGGGCGCACCAAGAAGCCGGCGGCAAAGGCCAAAAGCGTGAAGATGTTTCGCGTTGCTTCCGGATACTGGGTGAAGTAGGTCGCGCCGATATAGGTTGCGAGCGAACCGTAAAGATAGAAGTCATACCATTCGAAAACCGTGCCGAGCGATGAGGCGAAGATAACCTTCTTCTCCTCGCCCGTCATCGGACCGGCCTTGGCGCCGTCGACGCTTGTGATATTTGCCATTTTCTGTCCTCCACAGAACGATTTGAAACGCGGCGCGCGCCCATACTCTCCTCAAAGCATACCCCCGGGGTCGCGGTTCGCCTGACGAGAGTGTGACAGAAAAGCTCATCCATACAGAGAGCGGCTTTGGGATTATGACTTTAGTCTAACGCCTGCACGGATTGTCCCTGGATGGCGGCGGCCTCGCAATATCGCCCGATTGGTCGGGGCGATTCCGGCTTCACGGCCTATGCGAAAGAATATTTACGATTGTTCCGAAGGGGTCGCGCACATAGAAGCGTCGAACACCCCAAGGCTCGTTGGTCGGCCCGTAGACGATTTCGAAGGCCGATGCACTCATGGCTGCGAAGACCTCATCGACATCATCGACCTCGATCGAAAGGCCCGGAACCGGTGTGCCCGAGCCGCCCTCGCTCGCGAAGCTTACCTGTACCGACATCTGCTGGCTTGAGCCATAGGTCACGATCCAGCCGTGATCCATTAGGAGCTCCAGTCCGAGGATACCCTGATAGAATTCCCTTGCGGCAGCCGGATCAGGGGTTTCGAGATTGACGACAATTCGCCTGACTTGCATGCGACCTCCCGCGTCTTCGCTTCAGATATTTTAGGAGATGGCTCTCGCCGGGCAAGAAAAAAGCCGGATGGCAGAACCATCCGGCTTGGATCGATTGGGTTGCATGCCTTGATCAGGCGGCTTCAGTCGTATGTGCCTTGCGGACTTCCTCGTCGGTGAGAATGCCGCTGGCACGGAGCAATGCCGCGAAGCGGCCGTTGCTATGGCTGAGTTCTTCGAAGCTGCCTTCTTCAACGACCCGGCCGCCGTCCAGGAACAAGACCTTGTCCGCTTCACGAACCGTCGAAAGACGGTGGGCGATAATGAAGGTCGTGCGGTTCTGGCGCAGATTGTCGATTGCGGCCTTCACGCGGTTCTCCGTTTCGACGTCGAGCGCGCTTGTGGCTTCGTCGAGTACCAGGATCGGCGCATCCTTGAGGATGGCGCGGGCAATCGCCACACGCTGGCGTTCACCGCCCGAGAGCTTGTTGCCGCGCTCACCGACATGGGTGTCGTACTGATCTTCGCGTGTCTCGATGAAGTCGGCGGCAGCAGCGGCTTCTGCGGCGCGACGCATGTCTTCATCAGAAGCACCTTCCCGGCCGAGGCGAATGTTGTCGCTGATCGAGCGGTTGAGCAGCCCGGCATCCTGGAACACGGTTGCGATATAGCGGCGAAGCGACTTGCGGGTGATCTTCGTCGTATCGTGGCCATCGACCAAGATCTGGCCACTGTCCGGGTCATAGACACGCTGCAGCAGGTTGATCATCGTGGTCTTGCCCGAGCCGGTCGGGCCGACGATCGCAACCGTCTGGCCAGCCTTGGCGGTGAAAGACACGTTGTGCAGGCCATGCGCGGTGTTGCCGAAGCGGAACGACACGTTGCGGAATTCGACTTCACCCTTGACGTCGGCGATATCGGAATTGCCGGCCGGTTCTTCGCGCTCACGCACCGAGTCTTCGAGCGAGTAGAAGTCCTGGAGTTTCGAGCGGGCCTCGAAAATCTGCGTTGCGAACTGGCGCATCTGGTCGAGACGCGAGATCAGCAGGTTGGCAAAGCCGATGAAGGCAATGACGTCACCGATGCGGAGTTCACCGGACTGAACCATCAGCGTGCCGATCACCAGAATGATCATCATGGCGATGGTCGATGCCATGCGGTTCATGGCGCCAGCCAGAGCCCACCAGTCTAGAACCGGATACTGAGCCTGCAGCAGGCGCTCCGCAAAGGACTTCAGCGCTTTGGTTTCCGCTTCGATGCGGTTGTAGCTATGCAGGACCGATACGTTGCTGATCGAGTCGCTGACATGCGAAAAGACCGAATGGTAGTGGTTTTCGACCGACGCCTGGCCATCCTTGGTACGGCTCATGACAAGACGACCGATCAGCCAGTAGGCCACGCCGAGCACGACGAGCACGCCCGAAAGACGAAGGTCCATCGACATCGCGGTCGGGATTAGGATGACGATCGCAACGGCGGTGGCCAAGTGATTGCGCATGAATTCCAGCCAGAGGCCGAACAACGTTTCACATGCACGAAGAAGTGTGTGCAGCGCATTTGAGGTGCCGCGCTGGTGATGCCAGGAAAGCGGCATCGAAATGATACGGCCGAAGGCTTCAGTCAGAAGCGTCGCGCGGCGACCATGCGCCAGCCGGTCAGCCTCACGAGCGACAAGAACAAATGCTATCGTGTTGAATACCGCAAAGCCGGCCCACATGAAAAGGATGGGTTTGACTTCGCCCTTGCCGGAGATCGCATCGATGATGCGGCCGAACAAAATCGGTTCGGCAATTGTGATCGCGGCAAGCACGATGTTCGCGATAATGACCAGGGATACGCGGAGCTTGTAGGCGCCAAGATAGCGCAAAGCTCTTGCATAGACCTTGAATAGCGACACGGCGATACCTCTTGTGCATTTGCGAAATAAGGGACGCTGCAACGCTACAAAAAGGTACCTGAACCAGCGATTAACAGAGCGTTCAGGCAGGCACCGGTGGCCGGATTCTTTTGCGCCTGCAGCGCCCGCAGTGATCCATTCCAGGGACCGCTCCGAAATTTTTTGGGGCGTATCGTGATTTTCGCAATTTTCACTTGCGCTGCGAGGCCGCGTTGGCACACCATAGATTGACATTTTGATTGCGTCGAAGGGCGCCCAAACCAGGCACGTCCATTAGTCGTGACCATTCGGCACGGAGCCCAATTGGGGTAGGGGCATTTCTGTGAATATTCATTCATTAATTCAATTGCTTGTCGTTCTGGAAGAGTGTCGGAGGCCCGAGCGAGTCGTCGGCGAACTGGAGCATATCATCCGCTCCTACGGCTTCCAGTATTACGGTCTTTTGCGACATCTGAAAGCGACTGAAGATCCAATCAGTCTTATGTTGGCCGGCCATTGGCCAGAGAAATGGCCACAGATCTATATTTCGAAGAAATACGTTCTGACCGATCCGACGATACGCTATCTCGCATATGCGCAAAGACCATTTCGTTGGAAGGACAGTCTGGCGGCTTTCCGCAAGGATCCGCACCACCGCCGTATGGAGCAAATGATGGCGGACGCACATAGCCATGGCCTGAAGGATGGCTACATTTTCCCCATCCACGGCCGAAACGGCATCCTCGGCAACATGAGCGTCGGCGGAACGCCGGTGGACCTGTCTCCTGTCGAGATCTCCCTTTTTGATGCCGTTGCCCGAAAGGCGTTCTGGCGTCTGCTTGATCTGAAGGGGGAGGCGCAGACACTTGAAGACGTCTCAGGCATCGACACGCGCTTGACGCGCCGCGAGATGGAAATACTTCAATACCTTGCGGAAGGCATGACGTCGGTGGAGATCGGCAAACGCCTCACGATTTCAAACCACACCGTCGACTGGTACATGAATGGCCTGCAAGACAAGCTGAAAGCCAAAAATAGGCAGCATGCAGTTGCTGTCGCCTTCCGGCATGGGCTCATCACCTAGTCTTAGAGAAATTCTATTTTGGGGCGGTTCAAGAAATTGAACTTTCCGTGACAGCGCGTTAAGACTTCTCTTCGCGGGTGCAGCATTGCCCGTTTCGATGCCGTGAGGAGACTGCATTGCCCATTTCCAAGATACTTGTCGCCAACCGTTCGGAAATTGCCATCCGCGTGTTTCGCGCGGCCAACGAGCTCGGGATAAAAACGGTCGCGATATGGGCGGAAGAAGACAAGCTGGCGCTGCACAGGTTCAAGGCCGACGAGAGCTATCAGGTCGGCCGCGGGCCGCATCTCGCCCGTGATCTCGGGCCGATCGAGAGCTATCTGTCGATCGATGAGGTGATCCGCGTCGCCAAGCTTTCCGGTGCCGACGCGATCCATCCGGGCTACGGCTTGCTGTCTGAGAGCCCGGAATTCGTCGATGCCTGCAACAATGCCAGTATCACCTTCATCGGCCCGACGGCCGATACCATGCGCCAACTCGGCAACAAGGTCGCGGCGCGCAATCTGGCGATCTCCGTCGGCGTGCCTGTCGTGCCGGCAACGGAACCGCTGCCGGATGATATGGCCGAAGTCGCCCGCATGGCCGCCGCGATTGGCTACCCCGTGATGCTGAAGGCCTCCTGGGGCGGTGGCGGACGTGGCATGCGCGTCATTCGCTCGGAGGCCGATCTTGCGCGCGAGGTGACGGAAGCCAAGCGCGAGGCAATGGCTGCCTTCGGCAAGGACGAGGTCTATCTGGAAAAGCTCGTCGAGCGTGCGCGCCATGTCGAAAGCCAGATCCTTGGCGATACGCATGGCAACGTCGTGCACCTCTTCGAGCGCGACTGCTCGATCCAGCGCCGCAACCAGAAGGTCGTCGAGCGTGCGCCGGCCCCCTATCTGAGCGAGGCGCAGCGCCAGGAACTGGCGGCCTATTCGTTGAAGATTGCGGGCGCCACCAACTACGTCGGTGCCGGCACCGTTGAGTACCTGATGGATGTCGATACCGGCAAGTTCTACTTCATCGAAGTCAATCCGCGCATCCAGGTCGAGCATACGGTCACTGAAGTCGTTACCGGCATCGACATCGTCAAGGCGCAGATTCATATTCTCGATGGCTTTGCGATCGGGACGCCGGAATCGGGCGTGCCGCAGCAGAAGGACATTCGCCTCAACGGCCATGCCCTGCAGTGCCGCATCACCACCGAAGACCCGGAGCACAACTTCATTCCGGATTACGGCCGTATCACCGCTTATCGTTCGGCGTCCGGCTTCGGCATCCGCCTCGATGGCGGCACCTCCTATTCCGGTGCGATCATCACGCGCTACTATGATCCGCTGCTGGTCAAGGTCACGGCCTGGGCACCGAACCCGTCGGAGGCGATCGCCCGCATGGACCGGGCGCTGCGCGAATTCCGCATCCGCGGCGTGGCCACCAACCTGACCTTCCTGGAAGCCATCATCACGCATCCAAAGTTTAGGGATAACAGCTACACCACGCGCTTCATCGACTCGACGCCGGAGCTCTTCCAGCAGGTCAAGCGACAGGACCGCGCAACCAAGCTTCTGACCTACCTCGCCGATGTGACGGTCAACGGTCATCCGGAAGCCAAGGATCGCCCGAAGCCATCGGCAGATATCGCCGAGCCGATCGTGCCCTATACCAACGGCAACGGTATTCCCGACGGCACGAAGCAGCGTCTCGACAAGCTCGGCCCGAAGAAGTTCGGCGAATGGATGCGCAACGAAAAGCGCATCCTGATGACCGATACGACGATGCGCGATGGCCATCAGTCGCTGCTTGCGACCCGCATGCGCACCTACGATATCGCCCGTATCGCCGGCACCTACGCGCATGCCCTGCCAAACCTCTTGTCACTCGAATGCTGGGGTGGTGCGACCTTCGATGTGTCGATGCGCTTCCTGACGGAAGATCCGTGGGAACGGCTGTCGCTCGTGCGCGAGGCTGCCCCCAACCTGCTCTTGCAGATGCTGCTGCGCGGGGCGAACGGCGTCGGCTATAAGAACTACCCTGATAACGTCGTCAAATACTTCGTCCGGCAGGCCGCAGCGGGCGGCATCGATCTTTTCCGAGTCTTCGACTGCTTGAACTGGGTCGACAACATGCGCGTCTCGATGGATGCGGTCGCCGAAGAGAACAAGCTCTGCGAAGCCACGATCTGCTACACCGGCGACATCCTGAACTCTGCGCGCCCGAAGTACGATCTCAAGTACTACACCGATCTCGCCGTTGAGCTCGAAAAGGCCGGTGCGCATATCATCGCCCTCAAGGATATGGCCGGTCTCTTGAAGCCGGCTGCCGCCAAGGTCCTGTTCAAGGCGCTGCGCGACGCGACCAGCCTGCCGATCCATTTCCACACGCACGACACCTCGGGCATTGCCGCGGCGACGGTTCTCTCGGCCGTGGACGCCGGCGTCGATGCTGTCGATGCGGCAATGGACGCACTATCCGGCAATACCTCGCAGCCTTGCCTCGGCTCGATCGTTGAGGCGCTGCGCGGCTCCGAACGCGATCCCGGCCTCGATCCGGAATGGATCCGCCGCATCTCGTTCTATTGGGAAGCGGTCCGTCACCAGTACGCTGCCTTCGAAAGCGACCTCAAGGGGCCGGCATCGGAAGTCTATCTGCACGAAATGCCAGGCGGCCAGTTCACCAACCTCAAGGAGCAGGCCCGCTCGCTTGGCCTGGAAGCCCGCTGGCACGAAGTGGCGCAGGCCTATGCCGACGCCAACCAGATGTTCGGCGACATCGTCAAGGTGACGCCGTCCTCCAAGGTCGTCGGCGACATGGCGTTGATGATGGTGTCGCAGGACCTGACCGTTGCCGACGTCTTCAGCGCCGACAAGGAGGTCTCCTTCCCGGAATCGGTCGTTTCGATGCTCAAGGGCGACCTCGGCCAGCCGCCGTCGGGCTGGCCGGCAGCGCTGCAGAAGAAGGCGTTGAAGGGTGAGGCGCCCTATACGGTCCGCCCTGGCTCGCTGCTCGAGGATGCCGATCTTAATGCCGAGCGCAAGACGATCGAGACCAAGCTGGAGCGCGAGGTCAGCGACTATGAATTCGCCTCCTATCTGATGTATCCGAAGGTCTTCACCGACTTTGCACTGGCCTCCGACACCTACGGTCCGGTCTCGGTGCTGCCGACGCCTGCCTATTTCTACGGCCTTGCTGATGGCGAGGAACTGTTTGCCGACATCGAGAAGGGCAAGACGCTGGTCATCGTCAACCAGGCGATGAGCGGCACGGACAGCCAGGGTATGGTCACGGTGTTCTTCGAACTGAACGGACAGCCACGCCGCATCAAGGTTCCGGATCGTGCGCATGGCGCGACCGGCGCTGCCGCCCGCCGCAAGGCGGAGCCGGGCAATGCCGCGCATGTCGGTGCGCCGATGCCGGGCGTCATCTCGCGCGTCTTCGTCTCACCGGGCCAGGCGGTCAATGCCGGCGACGTGCTGGTTTCCATCGAGGCCATGAAGATGGAAACGGCAATTCATGCCGAGAAGGACGGCACGATCGCGGAAGTGCTCGTCAAGGCCGGCGATCAGATCGATGCCAAGGATCTGTTGGTCAGCTACGCCGGCTGACCAACATTTAGAATGACCGAGGGGCGGCCTTCGGGGCCGCCTTTTTTTCATGAAAGGGTTGATATGAGTAAGCTCAAGATTGCCGTTATCGTCGGAAGCACACGAATCGGCCGCTTTGCGGAGCACCCCGCCAATTGGATTGCCGAAATTGCCGTAAGCCGCCCCGAACTCGAGGTTGAAGTTCTCGATCTGTTGGATTACCCGATGTCTTTCCTCGGGCAGGCGAGCGCGAGCTCGGCTGAAAACGAAACGGCGGAGCGCTGGAAGAAGAAGCTGCGCGCGTTCGACGGCTATATCTTCACAGCCGCCGAGTACAACCACGGCCCGACCGCAGTTCTCAAGAATGCGATCGATCTAGGGGAGTTCGTGCATAAGCCAGTCGCTTTCGTCGGCTATGGCGGTGTCGGGGGCGCCCGCGCAGTCGAGCAGCTGCGGCTGATTTTCGTGGAAATGAGCGCCGTTTCCGTGAAGACGGGCGTTCACATATCTTTCCCGGAATATCTCTCGGTCGCCAAGGAGGCAAAGAGCCTGAACGACTACGCGCATCTCGTCGAGGCCGCCAAGAACCAAATCGACCAGCTTATCTGGTGGGGCAAGGCGCTGAAGGCGGCGCGCGCGGTCTAAAGGATCCTGTCGCCGCGCATGCCTATATGTCGTAGGTATGGGCGGCGTTGATCGTCGAGATGAAGCGCTTGGTGCGCTCGCGCTCCGGCGCCGTGAAGATGTTCCTTGCGCTTCCCGTCTCCACCACGCTGCCGGCCTCGAGGAAGACCACGTCGTTGGCGATCTTGGAGGCGAGGCGCAGGTCATGCGTCGCCATCACCATGGTTGTGCCTTCGCGGGCGAGACGACCGAGAACGTCGACGACTTCGGCGGAGAGTTCGGGGTCGAGCGCCGATGTCGGTTCATCGCAGAGAAGAACGCGCGGAGACGGGGCAAGCGCGCGGGCGATTGCAACACGCTGTTGCTGACCACCCGAGAGCGTCGAGGGCCAGGCATCGGCCTTGTGCGCCATTCCGACCTTCGTCAGCAATTCCATTGCCCGCTCCCGTGCCTTCTCCTTCGGCCACCTCAGAACCGTGACGAGCCCTTCCATCACATTCTCGATGGTTGTCTGATGCGGAAAGAGCTGGAAGTTCTGGAATACCATGCCGGTCTGCCGGCGGATCTTCTGGATCGCCTGCCAGCCGGTCTTCTGGCCCGGCGCAAAGCTCAGCTTCTCCTCGCCGAGGCGGATCATGCCTGCTGTCGGGATTTCGAGCAGGTTGATGCAGCGCAGCAGCGTGCTCTTGCCACCACCTGACGGGCCGACGAGGGCCGTAACGCTACCTTCCGGAATGCGGATGCTGATATCTTTCAAGATGACGGCGTCGCCGAAGCGCTTTTCGATGTGGGAAAGCTCGATCATGCGTTTGCCTCCAGCATACCGCCGTAGCGCGCAAAGCGACGCTCGAGGCGGACCTGCAGCGCTGATAGGACGGAGCTCAATGCAAGGTATATCAATGCAGCCTCGATGTAGAGGATCAGCGGCTCGTAAGTGGTCGCGACGATGCGCTGCGCAGCCTGGAACAGCTCCGGGACCGTAATGGCGGCTGCAAGCGAGGTATCCTTCACCAGCGAAATGAACGTGTTGGAAAGTGGCGGCACCGCAACGCGCCCGGCCTGCGGCAGGATCGTGCGGCTCATTGCCTGACGCCAGCTCATGCCGATCGAGTAGGCCGCTTCCCACTGCCCCTTCGGTACGGAGGAGATGACGGCGCGGATGATCTCGGAGCTGTAGGCGCCGATGTTGAGGGTGAAGCCGATCAGTGCTGCCGGAAAGGCATCGAGCAGGATGCCGATGCTCGGCAGTCCATAGAAGATCACGAAAAGCTGCACCAGAAGCGGCGTGCCTCTGATAGCCCAGACATAGAAGCGGGCGATCGCGGCAACCGGCGCTGGTCCGAAGAGCCGCCCGATTGCGGTGATCAGCCCGAGGATCAGGCCGAACGCAAAGGAAAGGAGTGTCAGCGGGATCGTGAAGATCAGGCCGGCCCAGAGGAGCGGTCCGAGCGAATCCGCCATCAATTGAAGCCAGTTCGGCACGGTGCAATCCCCAAAGAAAGATGCGTCCAGCGAGATTTCGCTGAACGCTTTTCAGGCACATATAAAGGATGTGGCGGCGGCAGCAAGCCGCCGGCGGTATGACTTACTTCGAAACGTCCTGGCCGAAGTATTTGTCGGAGATCTTTTTGTAGGTGCCGTCAGCCTTGATGTCGGCAAGCGCCTTGTTGATTGCTTCCAGCAGTTCCGGCTCGCTCTTGCGGATGATGATACCGGAATAGTCGGCATTTTCCTGCCGGGCGACGATCTTCACCGGAGCTTCCGGCTTGTGCTTTTTGAAGTCGAGGAAGGAAAGGCTGTCGTTGATCGTCGCGTCTGCGCGCTTGGTTATTACGAGTTGGATCGATTGGTCGAAGCCATCGGTGCCGACGAGTTCGGCGCCGGACTGCTCGGCGAGCTTGCCGAAGTTGCTGGTCAGCGACTGAGCCGACTTCTTGCCCTTGAGGTCTGCAAAGCCCTTAATGCTGTCGTCGCCATCGCGGACGATGAGGACGGCCTTTGACGCAATATACGGCTCGGAGAAGTCGTATTTCTGCTTGCGCGCCTCGGTAATACCGACCTGGTTGATGACGGTGTCGTAGCGCTTCGCATCGAGACCGGCGATCAGCCCGTCCCATTTGCCTTCGACGAATTCTGCCTTGACGCCAAGCTTGGCAGCAACCGCTTCGCCGATCTCCACGTCGAAGCCGACGAGCTTGCTGCTGTCGTCATGATAGGTGAACGGAGCGTAGGTTCCCTCGGTGCCGATCTTGAAGACGCCTGATGATTTGATGGCGGCGAGGTTTTCGCCGGCAACGGCAGGAAGAAGCGCGGCGGCCTGAATGAGCGCTGCGGCGGCGATGGTCTTCAGAAGGTTCATTTTTGTATCCAATTCACCCGGTGTGTTCGATGTTGCGAAAATCGCAGAAAAGCATGTGAGGGGAAGCGTAGAAAACTGCAAAGAAAATGGGCACGTGCGAATATTTTTCTCATTTATGGCGAGTTTGGCGCGGCTTGTTTCAGGCTGCGAGGAAACGTGTCAGTGACGGGTCTTGCGTGCGCGATCATACTTGTTTATGCGTATTTATACACAATTGAGGGCGAGATCGACAGAACCGGCACGAACATGAACGAACTTCTGATGCAAGAGCGGCAAAGCGCCATTTCCCGCAAGCTGCAAACCGATGGGCGCGTTCTGGCTGCCACACTGGCGGTAGAGTTCGGCGTGTCCGAGGATACGGTACGCCGTGACCTTCGCGAGATGGCGGCTGCGGGCCTTTGCGAACGTGTATACGGGGGCGCGTTGCCGGTTTCTTCGGCTGGTGGCAGCATGAAGCATCGCATGGGTGTTGCAAGTGATCGGAAACGCGCGCTGGCGCTGGCTGCAGTGTCACAGATTACGCCTGGTTCAATGGTTTTCTTCGATGCGGGAAGCACTAACCTTGCCATTGCGGCCGCGCTACCTCCGGACATGACGCTGACCGCGGCGACAAACGCACCCGCAATCGCCGCGGCGCTGATCGAGAAACCTGCGATCAGTGTCATCCTCATTGGCGGGATGATCGATCGACAGGTTGGCGGCGCGCTGGGCGCCAAGGCGATGCGCGATATGGAATCCCTGTCGCCGGATCTCTGTATTCTTGGAGCTTGCGGCATCGACCTGGCTGCGGGAGTGACCACATTCGGTTTCGAGGACGCCGAATTCAAGCGCTTTGCGACGTCAAGGAGCCGGAAGGTTATGGTTGCCGCCACGTCAGAAAAATTCGGGACGGCGGCGCCTCATGCGGTGCTGCCGGTGGCCCATTGCGAATGCCTGGTTGTCGAGCGCGATGTCGAGCCTGACGTGCTTGCGCAATATCGCGACCGTGGGTGCAGAACGATTGTCGCTGGCGAGGCGGCGTAATTCATTCAAAGCGGCAATCGGCCTTAAGCCGGATGCTCGTGGGATATCGGAAGAAGAGATGGATACTCAGACGAAAATGGCGTCGGCCGTCAGAACCGGTTTTGTAACGAAGAATAGAGCGGCCGTTTCGCTGCTCTTCCTGATGAACGGTTTCCTTGTCGGCTGCTGGGCGCCAAAGATCCCGGAGTTTGCTGAACGCCTGCAGCTGAGCAAGTTCCAGCTTGGACTCATGATCCTGGTCTTCGGTCTGGGCTCACTGACAATGATGCCGATTGCCGGCGCGCAAATTGCACGCCATGGCTCGCGGCTCGTCGTGCAAGCGGCCGCCTTTTGCCTGCTGCCGATCCTTCTGGCGCTCACTCTGGCGCCCAATATTGCTACGGGAGCGGTTTCGCTCTTTCTGTTCGGTGGCTTCATCGGCGCAATGGATGTTGCGATGAATGCCAATGCCGTCGCCGTCGAGAAATCGATGCGGCGCGCGATCATGTCGTCCTGCCATGCCTTCTGGAGCCTGGGCGGCTTGATCGGTTCGGGCCTCGGTGGCCTGCTGATCGCCAAGCTCGGCGTGCTCGGGCATGCCGAGTTGGCAACATTGCTTGCGGCAATCTTCCTGGGCGTCGCCTGGCCGATGATCCTTGCCGATCCGCCGCATCCTGACGAGAGGAAAGAGAAGGCGCGGCTGCCGCTTGTACCGCTTCCTTGGCTACTCGGCCTCATGGCGTTGTTTTCAATGGTTCCGGAAGGCGCAGTGCTCGATTGGGGCGCTCTGTATCTTCGGCAGGAGCTGGATGCCTCGATTGCCCTTTCCGGCTTTGGCTTTGCGGCGTTTTCGCTGACGATGGCCATCATGCGATTTGCGGGGGATCTCGTTCGTGATCGCCTGGGTGGAGTGAAAACGTTGCGCATCTGCACGCTTTTTGCCATCGCCGGCATGTTGCTTGCAGCCTTTGCGCCCGATGCCGAAACGGCGATCGTCGGCTTTGCCCTGTGTGGCATCGGCATTTCCAATATGGTGCCGATCGCCTTTTCCGCCGCCGGCAACATTCCAGGTCTGAAAGCCGGGATCGGGCTCTCTGTCGTCACCACCATGGGTTATTCCGGCATGCTGGTCGCGCCGTCGGCAATCGGCTTCGTGGCCGAGCATATTGGCTTCACCGTCGTGTTCATGGCACTGCCGGTGCTCTTGGTGGTCGTATTGCTGTTTTCCAATCTGGCGCGCTATGCTGACGGCATATCGGGCGGCGGGCACTGAAGCAGGTTCCAAGCAAAAGTGATGTGCGGGGCGGTTGACAACAAAGCGGGCATGATCCACCTGAAAGACACGAATTTCAGGGGTTCAAGAACTCTATATGTCTTCTTCTGCAGATTTTGATCCGAAACCGCGCCGCGCATCCGTCGCCGTCGATGTTGGCGGCGTCATCGTGGGCGGCGGCGCGCCCGTTGTCGTCCAGTCGATGACGAATACCGATACGGCGGATGTCGACGCGACCGTCACGCAGGTGGCGGCTCTCTTCAAGGCGGGTTCGGAGCTTGTCCGGATCACCGTGGATCGCGACGAAAGTGCGGCTGCGGTTCCCAAGATTCGCGAGCGGCTGTTGCGGCTTGGCATGGACGTGCCGCTCCTCGGCGATTTTCACTACATTGGCCACAAGCTTCTTGCCGATCATCCGGCCTGTGCCGAGGCGTTGGCGAAATACCGTATCAACCCGGGCAATGTCGGCTTCAAGGACAAGAAGGACAAGCAGTTCGGCGACATCATTGAGATGGCGATCCGCTACGACAAGCCGGTGCGCATCGGCGTCAACTGGGGTTCGCTCGATCAGGAGCTACTCACGACGCTGATGGATCGGAACGCGGAAGCTGGCTCACCGCTATCGGCGCGCCAAGTGACTCGCGAAGCGATCGTGCAGTCCGCGTTGATTTCGGCCAATCTTGCCGAAGAGATAGGTCTGCCGCGCAACCGCATCATCCTGTCGGCCAAGGTTAGCCAGGTACAGGATCTGATCGCCGTCTATTCGATGCTCTCCGAACGCTCTGATCATGCGTTGCATCTCGGTCTTACCGAGGCCGGCATGGGCAGCAAGGGGATTGTCGCCTCATCGGCTGCCATGGGTTATGTGCTGCAACAGGGGATCGGCGATACCATCCGCGTGTCGTTGACGCCGGAGCCGAATGGCGACAGGACGCGCGAAGTACAGGTCGCCCAAGAGCTGCTGCAGGTGATGGGCTTCCGCCAGTTTATCCCTGTCGTTGCCGCTTGTCCCGGCTGCGGGCGCACGACCTCGACCGTTTTCCAGGAATTGGCGCAGAACATCCAGAACGACATCCGCAAGAACATGCCGGTCTGGCGCGAGAAATATCCGGGCGTCGAAGCGCTAAACGTTGCGGTCATGGGCTGCATCGTCAACGGGCCGGGTGAAAGCAAGCACGCTGACATCGGCATTTCATTGCCTGGCACCGGTGAAACGCCGGCTGCGCCTGTGTTCATCGATGGCAGCAAGGCATTGACGCTACGCGGACCGAACATCGCTTCCGACTTCGAGGCGCTTGTCGCCGACTACATCGAAAAGCGATTTGGGCAGAAGACGGCCGCGGAATAAGGCGCGGTCGAAAACACTCAGATTCGGCTGGCCAGAAGCTTCAGCCCCGCAACACAGTAGAAGGCGGCCATAGCCCCTTCGATCCAGCGGCGCAGGCTGCGGTAAATCTTCAGTGCGTGCGGTGTCGAGAACAATACTGCGTAGCCCATGAAGATGGTAAAACCTGTTGCCATGCAGACGCCGATGATGAGGCCGACGACGGATGCTCGGGCGCCCTGCGGCATGCCGAGCGCTATGATCGCCAGCCACGCAAAGATGGCCTTCGGATTGGTAACGTGAATGCCGTAGCCGCGCAGCAGCAGGGCGCGCGCCGTAAGGCTCTTTTGCACGACAGCCTGCGGCAGGCCATCGTTGGCGCGTACGGCCTTGAAGGCCTTGTAGGCGAGATATAGCAGATAGATGCCGCCGAAAATCTTCAGGATCTCGAGCGCGATGGCGTAGGTCTGGAGGATGGTTGCCAGGCCAAGAGCGGCAGCACAAGCCCAGGTGAACGAGCCCGCAAAGATGCCGAGCGAGATGGTCATGCCTGCCTTCCGGCCATGCGTCATCGACGTCGACACGATTGCCATGATTGCCGGGCCGGGGCTGATGACGGCGATCAAATAAGCGACGTAAGCAGGCAGGATCTGCGGTAGGTAGGTCAGGATCTCGTGCATCTTACGTCTCTTATTCGGTCGGTGGATCTTGGCCTCGTTTCTTAGGCGCGGTTCCCGGCGATCGACAAGAGACTGTGTCTCGTGTGGTGGCGGAAATATTGTCCCGGTGACGCTTTTTCAGTTCTTGCGTCCGGCAATGAAGCGAGCAGCTTCGGCGAGAATGATGCTGCGCTCGGCGTAGGTAGACAGCAATGCTTCGGCTTCGCGCACATGCTCGGCAAGCTTGGTTTCCGCCCATGCGATACCATGCAGTGCCACCAGCGTGCCTTTTCCGCGACCGGCATCCTTGCCTGTCGCCTTGCCCATTGTGGCGGCATCGGAGGTGAGATCAAGAATGTCGTCGGCGAGCTGGAAGGCGAGGCCGATCCTCTCGCCGAACTGGCGCAATCGCGCGCGATCCTCTGCCGACGCACCGGCGATGATGGCGCCTGCCTCGCAGGCGAAGCGGATAAGTGCGCCTGTCTTCATGGCTTGCAGCGTAACGATGCCCTGTTCGTCCGGGACCTGCTTTTCGGCAGCAAGGTCGAGAGCCTGGCCGCCTGCCATGCCTCCAATTCCGGCGGCGCGCGCAAGGGCCAGCGTCAACGCCACTTTGGCTGTGTCCGGCAAGCTCGTTTCAGGCGCTGCGATGATGTCAAAGGCATAGGTCAGCAGGCTGTCCCCAGCGAGAATGGCAGTCGCTTCGTCGTATGCGATGTGCACCGTCGGCTTGCCTCGGCGCAGGTCGTCATCGTCCATCGCCGGCAAATCATCGTGAACGAGCGAATAACAGTGCACGCATTCGAGTGCCGCTCCCACCCTCAGCGCCGTGCTCCTGTTGCCGCCGAGCAATGATGCCGTTTCCGCAACAAGGAAAGGCCGCAGTCGCTTGCCGCCGTTCAGGACGGCATAGTGCATCGCCGAACACAGGCTCTCCGGCCGAGCGATTTCGTCGTTCAGCGCAGCCGGTGACAGCAGGATGTCGAGCACAGCCTCGACCTCGCGCGCGGTGGCGGCCAGTCTGGCTTCGAATGTTTCAGAGCTTGCGTCCATGGCGCGCTGTTTGGCATGAGCCGCCTTCTGCTTGCAACGGAATTGTCGATGGTGCGGCGAAGATTTCCTTTGTCTCTGGCAATGCCAGTTCGCAAACGGTATGGAGGAGAAGGGCAAGAGACTGGGTCGGGGAATTGGACATAACGCCGGAGACAGAGGATCGCATTACCGTGCCGTTTCACAGGCACGTGTTTCTTTGGCTTAAAGGTCGCCCTGTGATCATGCGCATCGTTGTCGCGCTGGCGGCGCTCGTCATCCTTCCGTACGTCTTGATCGTCCTTTACCTGCTGCCCTTCATCCACCCGGTTTCCACGCTCATGCTTCGCGATCTGGTGCTGCTGCGCGGTTACGACCGGCAATGGGTCTCAATCGATAATATCTCACCGGTTCTTGTTCAGTCGGTAATGATGTCCGAAGACGGACAGTACTGCTTCCATGGTGGCGTCGATTGGGGTGAGATGCGCATGCTCTTGGAGGATACGCTAAGCGGTCACTCCACCCGTGGCGGCAGCACGATCCCGATGCAGACGGCAAAGAACCTGTTTTTGTGGAATAGCCGTTCCTTCGTTCGCAAGGCGCTGGAGCTGCCATTGGCTGTGACGGCAGACGTTATCTGGTCAAAGCGACGGCTGATGGAAATCTACCTCAACATTGCCGAATGGGGGCCCGGGATCTATGGCATCGAGGCTGCCGCGCGCCACCATTTCAAAGTGCCGGCATCGAAGTTGACCAGCCGGCAGGCTGCCCTTCTCGCCGTGGCGCTTCCCAACCCCTTTGATCGCAATGCCGGCAAGCCCGGGCGGGGATTGCGACGGCTCGCCAGCCTCATCGAGCGGCGCGCGCGAGGGTCGGGCGATTACATCAGATGCATTTATGATTGAGATCGCAATAAGTCGTTGGTGTTCATGAGTGTCATCTGGCATTCGTGCTTTAAAAGTATGGACGGAAATCCCGCCACTAACGACTAGACTACCAGCAATGATTTCTGCCTTTTCGCCCGCACTTCTGACTTATTCCGCCACCCATAACCCTACTCCGCCAAGTCATTTCGGGACGCGCTACGACGCAACCGGCACGTTTCTGCGCGAGCCGGGCAATACCGTCGTGTGCCATCTGATCGAGGGATCGCCAGCGCAGCAGATGATCATTGAAGCGCGCCGGCGCTTTCTAGAGACGCCGGAAGCATCTCGGTTCGCCTTCACTCCGATCTCCAGTCTGCACATGACGCTTTTTCAGGGCATTATCGAGTATCGCCGCAGGTTGCCCTACTGGCCGCAGGATGTAGCGCTTGATACTGCGATCGAGCACATGAGCGAAATGTATCTGGATCGATTGCAATCCTTCGACCCGCTCGGCCCCTTCGATGTTGAAGTTACCGAAGTGACGCCGGTGGGGCTTACAGTCAACGGTGCTACGGTCGCAGATCGGCAAACCATGAAGGAATGGCGGGACGCTCTTGCGCATGTCTTTCGCTACCGGCACCCGGACCATGATGCCTATGCGTTCCACATCACATTCTGCTATCCAATCATTCGACTGCCGGAAGCAGCGCTCCCGGAATGGCAGGCGATGATCGACAGCACGCTCGCGGCGCTGCGCGAAAACGCTCCCGTGATAAGATTGAAGCCGCCGGCCTTCTGCACTTTCGACGATATGAACCATTTCGAGGAGCGGCTTGTGCTCGCGCCCGCAGCCTAAAAGGAAGACCCTATTGGACAAGCTGACGCTCTATATCGGCAACAAGAACTATTCGTCGTGGTCGTTTCGGCCATGGATCGCCATGACGGCCGCGGGTGTTCCTTTCGAGGAAGTGCTTGTCCCTTTCGATTTCGCGGCCGGCAATCTGCACTTCAAGGAGTTCTCGCCAACGGGTCAGGTGCCGGTGCTCCAGCACAGCGACGTTCGTGTCTGGCAGTCGCTGGCGATCATCGAGTATGTTGCCGAGCTTTTCCCGGAAGCCGGGATCTGGCCAAAGGAGCGCGACAAGAGAGCGGTGGCGCGCGCTGTTTCCATGGAGATGCTTTCGGGTTTCAGGGCCTTGCGCAACGCTTGTCCGATGAATATCCGGCGGAGGAAGGGCAAGATCGCGCTCGCTGACGGCGTCATGGCCGACGTCGCCCGCATCGAGACGATCTGGCGTGACCTGCGCGCTCACTCCGGCGGACCGTTCCTTTTTGGCGATTTTTCCGGCGCCGATGCGATGTTCGCGCCTGTTGTCAACCGCTTCGACGTCTACGACCTGGTCTCTGCCAGCGATACTCTGAGCTATATCGCCGCCGTCAAGGGGCATCCGGCCTGGAAGAAGTGGGAAGAGGCGGCGCGGGCCGAGGCCTGGATCGTCGAGGAAGACGAGGTCTGACCTCTGAATCGCGTGAATCTCAAAAAATAAGCTTGGGGACTGGTCAAGCTCCCCCAAGGCATGTATAAGCGCGAAAAATTTCCGAAATCGCGATCCGTCGTTTCGGCCGCCAGTCTGGCCGTTGGATGTGTTTGCCCGTGAAGTGGAGTAAGAAAAATGGCTGTACCGAAGAGAAAAACGAGCCCGTCCAAGCGCGGTATGCGCCGCTCTGCAGACGCACTGAAGGCTCCGACCTACGTTGAAGACAAGAACTCCGGCGAACTGCGCCGCCCCCACCATATCGATCTGAAGACCGGTATGTATCGCGGCCGTCAGGTTCTGACGCCGAAGGAAAGCGCATAATACATTTGCGTTCTGCCTGAGTAGGATTTGCGAGGTCGGCCCTGTGCCGGCCTTTTGCTTTTTCCCGCGAAAAATACATTCTTTTGATGCCTTGAAGTGATGCGGCTGTTTACGGCACTATTCTCTCGCTGAGGGGAGATATGCCAGATGTTCAATGCTGTGCCGCTGATGATTATTCCATTCATTCTTTACAATATGTCGATGCTGGGCTTGATGGGCGGCGGCGGGCTTCCCTCGTTGCAAAACGACGTCATCGTTTTGTCGATGATTTCGGGAGCCATGTGGAGCATGTCGCTTGGCGATCTTTTCATCGTCATCGCACTTGCGGTGCTATTCTTCGAAATACTGAGGGCGACGCGCAATGCTGGCGGCAGCCTGGCCAATCACATGCTGTCAATGCTCGTCTTCATAGCCTTCCTGGTCGAGTTTCTTCTCGTCCAAGATGCAGCCACCCAGGTTTTCTTCATCCTGATGACGATTGCGTTGATCGATGTGATTGGCGGCTTTGCCGTATCTATTCGCACCGCCGGGCGCGATGTTTCGATCGGGCTCTGAAGCTCATAGATTGTCGAGTTTGTTCTGAAGCGCGCGCAGCTGTTCTTTCAGCTCGTCGATGTCTTTTGCCTCCGCCTTGCGGCTCTCCTTAGCCGGCGGTGTCATGAACGGCGAGAACATCTGCATCGCTTGCTGGAACATCTCGGTATTGCGACGGACCTGGTCTTCGACCATCTGCATCGGTAGTTGCAGGTTCTTGCCGATAGGCGTTTCGCCGAAAGCGCGCGTGACCTGCTCGCGCATCTGCGCCTGCTGTTCGGTAAAGGCGCGCATGGAATGTTCCAGGAAGCTCGGAACGACCATCTGCATCTGGTCGCCGTAGTAGGTAATCAGCTGGCGGAGGAACGAGATCGGCAGGAGCGTGTTGCCCGTCTTGGATTCCTGTTCGAAAATGATTTGCGTCAGTACCGAGTGGGTAATGTCGTCGCCGCTCTTTGCATCCTGGACTGTAAAATCCTCACCCTTCTTCACCATCTCCGCCAGGTCTTCCAACGTCACGTAAGTGCTGGTGCCTGTGTTATAGAGGCGGCGATTGGCGTATTTCTTGATTACGATCTGCCCGTCATTCTTCGCCATATCAGTCTCCCGAAGCCCGTCTGATTGTTATGGAAATTCCTCCACCGAGGAATGTAGACGCAAACGAAGCCCAGTGACAATCTCTTTGTGCGATGCGGCAACCCCTTTTAAGTCAGAGATAATTTGCCTCAGCGTAAGCAATCCCTAAAATGCAATGGTAGAGTCTTGTCGTTTGACTTGGCGATGAAGCTTTGTCAGTTTCGATGTATCTGGTGGAGTTAACGAGGAGATCGTCATGTCGAGTTCATCCATCGTCATCGCTAGTGCAGGTCGCACTGCCGTTGGCTCATTCAATGGCGCCTTCGCCACCGTTCCGGCCCATGAACTGGGTGCGGCTGCGGTCAAGGGCGCGCTGGAGCGTGCAGGTGTCGAGGCCGGCGAAGTCGATGAAGTCATTCTCGGTCAGGTTCTTCCGGCCGGCGAAGGCCAGAACCCCGCCCGCCAGGCGGCCATGAAGGCCGGCGTTCCCAAGGAAGCGACCGCATGGGGCGTCAACCAGCTCTGTGGCTCGGGTCTTCGCGCCGTCGCGCTCGGCATGCAGCAGATCGCGCTCGGTGATGCAAAGATCATCGTCGCGGGCGGCCAAGAGTCGATGTCGATGGCGCCGCATGCGGCGCATTTGCGAGGCGGCGTGAAAATGGGCGACATGAAGATGGTCGACACCATGATCAAGGACGGCCTGACAGATGCCTTCTATGGCTATCACATGGGCATCACCGCCGAGAACATCGCGCGCCAGTGGCAGCTCTCCCGCGAGGAGCAGGACCGATTTGCCGTCGCGTCGCAGAATAAGGCGGAAGCCGCGCAAAAGGCCGGCCGATTCAGCGATGAAATCATCCCCTTCGTCATCCAGACACGAAAGGGCGACGTGACGGTTGATGCCGACGAGTACATCCGCTACGGCGCGACGTTGGACTCGATGGCCAAACTGCGCCCGGCTTTCGACAAGGACGGCACGGTTACCGCAGCGAATGCCTCCGGCCTGAACGATGGCGCCGCCGCAGCCGTGCTGATGACCGAGGCCGAAGCCTCCCGTCGGGGCATCCAGCCGCTCGTCCGCGTTGTCTCCTGGGCGACAGCAGGCGTTGATCCGCAGCTCATGGGAACCGGCCCGATCCCGGCGTCGCGCAAGGCGCTGGAGAAGGCGGGCTGGTCTGTCGGCGATCTCGATCTCGTCGAAGCGAACGAAGCCTTCGCCGCGCAGGCCTGTGCGGTCAACAAGGACCTCGGCTGGGATCCTTCGATTGTCAACGTCAACGGTGGTGCGATCGCGATCGGCCATCCAATCGGCGCTTCCGGCGCGCGGGTGCTCAATACGCTCCTTTTCGAGATGAAGCGCCGTGGCGCGAAGAAGGGATTGGCGACGCTCTGCATCGGTGGCGGGATGGGCGTCGCAATGTGTTTCGAAGCTCTTTGAATAGCAGGCAGTCCAACTAGAACCTGAGCCCCGCAGCATAGCGGGGCCCTCAAATAAGGGAGCGGAACATGAGCAGGGTGGCTGTTGTCACAGGTGGTACCCGCGGCATTGGCGCCGCGATTTCTCTCGCGCTGAAGAATGCCGGCTATACGGTTGCCGCCAACTACGCTGGCAACGACGAAAAGGCGAGCGCCTTTCACGGCGCCACAGGCATTCCGGTCTTCAAATGGGATGTTTCCGACTATGCGTCATGCGGCGAAGGCATCGCGAAGGTCGAGGCCGAACTGGGTGTGATCGATGTCCTTGTCAATAACGCCGGCATCACCCGGGACGCAATGTTCCACAAGATGACACCGCAGCAGTGGCACGAGGTCGTCAACACCAACCTCACCGGTCTCTTCAACATGACACACCAGGTCTGGGGCGGCATGCGCGACCGAAGCTACGGGCGGATCGTCAACATTTCCTCGATCAACGGCCAAAAGGGTCAGATGGGACAGGCGAACTATTCGGCTGCGAAGGCCGGAGACCTCGGCTTCACCAAGGCGCTTGCGCAGGAAGGTGCTGCCAAGAACATCACCGTGAACGCGATCTGCCCAGGCTATATCGGTACGGAAATGGTTCTTGCAGTGCCGGAGAAAGTGCTGAACGAGCGGATCATTCCGCAGATTCCGGTTGGCCGTCTCGGCGAACCGGAAGAGGTGGCGCGCTGTGTCGTCTTCCTGGTTTCCGACGACGCAGGTTTCATCACCGGATCGACGCTAAGCGCCAATGGCGGTCAGTTGTTCGTTTAGCGGATGGACGCCGTAAGGCCGTTATCGTGGCTCTCGATCTGCTGCGAATAGCGGCCTTGCTGGCTACGCGTATCGTATGGATTCAAGTATGCCGCATAGGCCGCCATGGCGATTGTCAACATTGCGGCCGCACCGATAATTCTCGTCATTGCCCTGCACTCCAAATTCCCCACGACGCATTGGTCGTTCAACCTGGTGTCGATATTGGGGCCGATTTGAGGAATTATTTGGCTGTCTTTCAGCCCTTTGGGTGGCGCTTTGTTTTAGCCCTGACCGGCACCTTCTGCATTGCACGGCCTTCGCCGCGAAGAGCGGCGGTGGCTGTGGTTACGAAGGCGGCCGCAATGAGGATGGCAACCGCTGAATTCAAGATGATCTCAGTCATGCGACCGTTCCTTTCAAAGTCTGGCGGGGCTTAGCCTCCGCCGCTGTTCTTGAAAGAAATATGCGCCTCGCCCTCACAGCCCGGTAGATTGAACTTTGGCGACCGACTGTCAGCGTGGCGTTGACAATCGGTCGCTCTTAGAGATGAGGATTGCGCGGTCGATATTTCGTCACCAGTCGCTGATTCACCGCGGCAGCGCCAGGCATATTGGCACTGAGATAAATCGGTGCGTCGCCGCCTTTCGACAGCTCCAAAGCGACGTCAGCGAAGATGGCGTTGAGCACCGTCGCGCCGATTGCGGTCGAAACCGGGCCGACTTTTAGCTCCGTGCCTGGGAGCGCAATCACTGCATCGCCGGGAGGAAGACCGTTGTCCAACACGACATCGGCGATGTCCGCAAGGCGGCGTCGGCCGTTCGCGACCGCACTCGAATAGGAGACAGACGTGATCGCGATCACCTTGGCGCCGATCTCGCGGCCATAATCGGCGGCTTCGATCGGCGCTGCGTTCACGCCGGAGTTCGATGCGATGATGATGACATCGCCCGGCTGCATGCCGTAGCGTTCCAGCACCGGCCGCACCAATCCTTCTGTCCGCTCATAGACGGAGCTGATCACCGCGCCCTCGTGCAGCATCGCGGAGCCAACGAGAATCGGAACGGTGAAAGCGAGGCCACCTGCCCGATAGTGCACCTCTTCTGCCAGCATATGTGAGTGTCCGGTGCCGAACACATAGACCCGCTTGTCATTGCGTGCGGCTTCTAGGATCGCATTGGCCGCCAAAGCCATGGGCTCAGCGAGCTCCGTCTTCAAAGTCTCGAGTCGGCCAATCAGATTGGAGAAGTAAGCATCGGTGATCGCTGTCATCACGTCCTCGATTTCTAAGCCGCTTCGCCGCTGATGAAGGTCCGAGTGACCTCGAGAGCATCGGTCAGATGCACCAGATCGGCTCGGGCACCCGGCGAAAGGTGGCCGTGGTCTTCAAGCCGCAGGAAGCGCGCCGGGTAGAGCGTCGCCATGCGAAGGGCCTCTGCGAGCGGCAGTTCCAGATAGGTAACGCCATAGCGGATAGTCGACGCCATATCCACGTCGGAGCCGGCAAGCGTGCCGTCGGACAGAACCAGCTTCGAGCAGAAGCCACCTCTCTCGCGTCGGACGGTGCGGCCATTCAACGTGAAGGAGTCTTGCTCCGATCCAACCAGCGACATCGCGTCGGTGACGAAAAAGAGCCTGCCTTCACCCCGTTTGGCGCGAAGAGCGGTTCGAAGCGCCTTCGGATCAACATGATGGCCATCGGCAATGATGCCGCACCAGACCGAAGGATGATCGATGGCGGCACCGACGAGGCCGGGTGCCCGGTGGCCGAGTTGGCTCATGGCGTTGAAAAGATGGGTGACACCTCGCGCGCCGGCGTCGAAGCGAGCCTCCGCCACCTCGCTGGAACAATCGGAATGGCCAATGCTGATGGTGACGCCGGCTTCGCTGAGTTCGCGTACCTGTTTTGAGGTTACTTGCTCGGCCGCCATCGTTACCAGCAAGGTACCGATTGCTTCCTTGGCCGCAATGAAGGCTGTCACGTCCTTGCCTTCAACGGGGCGCATGAGTTCGGCAAGATGTGCCCCCTTGCGGGCCGGCGCCAGATGTGGGCCTTCAAGATGGAGACCCGACACGCCGCGATTCGTCTTGACGGCTTCCTTGGCCGCCTCGATCGCCGCCTCCGTCGCGTCCGCCGTATCGGTGATCAGCGTCGGCAGCAGCGCAGTCGTGCCATAGGGCCGATGACCGTCGGCAATCATGTACATGGAGGCTGCAGAGGGCTCGTCGTTGAGCATTCGCCCGCCACCCCCATTTACCTGCGCATCGATGAAGCCTGCCGAAAGAACGCCGCCTTCGAACCGCGTGTGCTCGCCGTCGGGCAGTTCGCTTGCCGTCGCAATGGCCTCAACGCGCCCGTCCGACACAATGAGTGCCTTATCGTCGTAGAAGCGTTGGCCGTCGAAGATCCGGGCGCCGGAGAAGATCTTGCGAACCATCACATCGTCTCCGTGACCTTGAGCAGATTGGCCGGCTTGTCCGGGTCGAAGCCCTTGCGACGCGTGACTGACTCGATCAGCCGATAGTAGACGAGCAGCGAAACGAGCGGGTCGAGCAGACCGCTGCCCGTCGTCGGCACCTGCAAATTGATGCCGGAGACCGGCTGGCCCGAGAACGGCACGGTGGTTGCGCCGAGCTTCCGCAGCCGCTCAAGTGCTTGGACGTTGTTGCTGAATGCCGGATCATCAGGCGTGAAGGCGACGATCGGGAAGCCCGGCTGAACAAGACGCATCGGCCCATGCATCAGTTCGGCAAGCGAGAAGGCTTCCGCGTGCAAGCTGGCCGTCTCCTTGGCTTTCAATGCTGCCTCGAGCGCAATGGCGAAAGCGGGGCCGCGACCGGCCGTATAAAGTGAGCTGGCGTCGAAAAGAACGTCCTCTGCTGCCTTCGTATCGATCCCACTGGTCGCCTGGAGGGCTTCCGGCAGCTTTTCCAAGGAGGCATGCAGATCGCGCTTGCCGCTGATGGCAGCCGTGACACCGGAAAGCGCGGCGACCGAGGCGATGAAGGACTTGGTCGCTGCCACGCTCTTCTCCGGGCCAGCATTGAGGCCGAGAACGATGTCGGCCTGCTTGGCGAGCGGGCTGTCGGTGACGTTGACGACGGCGATCGTCGTTGCGCCGCCATGCTTTGCCGCATCCTGCAGGGCAATGATGTCGGGGCTTGCGCCGGATTGCGACACCGTGAAGTGGATGCCCCCCTTCAGATGCAGAGACGCACCATAGACCGACGCGATCGATGGGCCAAGCGATGCGACCGGCACGCCACAGGTGATCTCGAACAGGTATTTGAAGAAGGTCGCGGCATGGTCCGACGACCCGCGCGCTGCCGTCGTCACCACGGTCGGAGCGCCCGATGCAAACAGCTTCGCGATTTCATCGAAGGCGGACTTTTCTTTCTGAAGCAAGGTTGCGACGACCTCCGGCGATTGGCCGGCTTCCTGCAACATTAGCGACTGGCTTTCACTCATAGGTCATCTCCAATTCTCAATTCCGCAACAAAATCATATGCATCGCCACGATAGTGGGAGCGGGTGTATTCGACGACACGCTGGTCTTCCAGGCGCGAGACGCGTTCAATCAGTAGCGCGGGCGCGCCGGCATTCACGTGCAGCGCGGCGGCCGATGATGGATCGAGCGTGACCGCCGTCAATCTCTGCAGCGCCCGAACGGGCCGGTGGCCGTTTGCCGCGAGTGCTTCGTAAAGAGATCCCTCTCCACCACCATTTTCTCCAAGGAATTTTATCGGCACGACAGCGCGTTCGATCGCAAGCGGCAGCCCGTCGGCAAGACGCAGACGATCGAGGCGAAGGACGGGTTCATCAAGGCCGAGGCCAAGCAGGAACGCCTCCTCAGGAGATGGCGTATTGACCGTCCGAGACAAGATCCTTGCGGCAGGGGCGCGACCGCGCAAGCGCATGTCGGCGGAGAACGAAGAGAGCCGCCACAGCGATTGTTCCATGCGTTCGACCTTGCTGGAAACGAAGGTGCCGCTCCCGTGCCGAGACTCGAGCGTGCCAGCGTTCATCAGGTCACGATAGGCGGTTCGAACAGTCACGCGTCCGACCTTCAGCGCTTCGGCCATATCGCGCTCGCCGGGGAGTGCCGTTCCAGGCTTCAGCAATCCTTCCTGAACCAGGCCAGTCAAGGCCTGCGCCAGCCGCTTGTAAAGCGGTCCCGTCAACGCCTCGTCGCGCAGACCACGGCTGTTCAGCTCGGCTATCAAACTGGTTCTATCCATGTTCCAGTAATAGAACCTATTTAGAACCAATCGCAAGCGGGAAATAACTCCAAAAAGAAAAACCCTCGCAGGCGGCCTGCGAGGGTTTGTTCATTCGAGCACAAGATCAGAGCGTCAACTCTTCGTGAAAACGTAGTCCGTTTCCTGACGCAGGACTTCGCCCGGGCGCAGAACGGCGTCCGGAAATCCCTCGTGATTGATTGCATCAGGCCAGATCTGCGTTTCCAGGCAGAAGCCGGCGAACGGACCATACTTGCGTCCGCCGAGGCCGGGCACAGGCACGTTGAGCTTGAAGGCGGCATAGAACTGGACGCCGGGCTCCGTGGTGCGTACTTCCAGCGAAACGCCCGAGTTCAGGCTGCGGGCAAGCGCGACGGACCGCTTGGCGGTCCGGTCGTCGGAAAGGCAGAAATTGTGATCGTAGAGCGCCTGCTCGCTGCCGTCGAACCGCTTCATCGGCGACATCTCGCGGAAGTCGAAGACAGTTCCGGCGACGGGTCGGATCTCACCCGTCGGGACCTGCAGTTCATCGGTGACGAGGTAGCCGTCGGCTGCGATCATGATGTCGTGGCCGAGCGCATCGTCGCGGCCGTCGAGGTTGAAATAGGCATGCTGGCAAACGTTGGCGATCGTCGGCTGATCACTGGTCGATTCGTAGACGACGGAGAATTCGCCGTTGCCATGCACCCAGTAGGTTGCCTGGATGGTGCAGTTGCCCGGATAGCCGGCGCGGCCGTCCGGATCGACGATCTTCAGCACAACGCGGTCGACATCATGCTCGACGATTGTCCAGTTCTGCTTGGCGATGTTGTCGCTGCCGCCATGAAGATGGGTCACGCCCTTCTCGTTGAGATCGAGCTGATAGTTCTTGCCATCCAGCGTGAACCTGCCGCCGCCGATGCGGTTTGCGCAGCGCCCGGGCGTTGCGCCAAAGTAGGAGGAGTGAGCGGGGTAGCTGTCGAAATCGTCGAAGCCGAGCAGAAGCGGGGCATCGTGGTCGTCGAGGCGGAGATCCTGAATGACGGCACCCCAGGTGATGATCTTGGCTGTCAGCCCGCCACCTTTGATCTCGATCCGATAGACAGTTTCTCCCGACTTGGTTTGCCCAAAAACTTCCCGTTTCAACAATTCCGCCATAACGACCGTCCAGATCTATCTTCGAGTGAGGCAGCGAACCTGCCCCCATTTGCCGCAAACCGCAACGGTGTGCCGCAAAAAAGAAACGCTGCCAGGCCGGGGACACGCTCCGCCCAGTGGCCTGGCGTTGCTCGTGTCAGTCGCTCTTGCCGATATCGTTGAGATCGTACGGCGTGGTCTGGTAGATCTCGTTGATCCAGTTGCCGAACAACAGGTGCGCGTGGCTGCGCCAGCGGTTTTGCGGCGTCAGCGACGGATCGTTGTGCGGGAAGTAGTTGTGCGGCATCTTGATCGGAACGCCGGCATTCACGTCGCGGAAATATTCGTCGGAAAGCGACGTTGAATCATATTCCACATGATTGAACATATAGAGCCGCTTGCCCTTCCGCTCATGCACGAGGCAGACGCCCATTTCGTTGGATTCCATCAGGATCTCAAGGCTTTCCGACTTTTCGATGTCGCCGCGGCGGACTTCGGTCCAGCGCGACACCGGCACTTCGAAATTGTCCGAGAAACCGTTCAGGTAAACGGATGACGGCTTCAGGTTCCGGTGCCGGTAGACGCCGAAGGCCTTCTCCTTGAGCTCATACTTCGCAACACCGTGGAAATGATAGATCGCGGCCATCGCGCCCCAGCAGACGTTCATCGACGAATGGACGTTGGTTTCCGTCCAGTCGAAAATCTGCTGCATTTCGCGCCAATAGTTCACGTCCTCGTAGGGCAGCGTCTCGATCGGCGCGCCGGTAGTGATGAAGCCATCGAACTTGCGGTGCTTCACTTCCTCCCACGTCTGGTAGAAGGCGAGAAGATGGTCTTCCGAGGTGTTCTTTGCTTTGTGGTTACCCACGCGGATGAGCGAAAGCTCCACCTGCAGTGGAGACGCGCCGACCAGGCGGGCCATCTGCAATTCCGTCTTGATCTTGTTCGGCATGAGGTTGAGAAGCCCGATCTGCAGCGGTCGGATGTCCTGACGGATAGCCACCGTCTCGGTCATCACGCGCACGCCTTCCTGAACCAGGGTTTCAAATGCAGGCAAGGTATCGGGGATCTTGATGGGCATTGCGGTCACTCGATCAAAACAACGAATACATCGCTATCGGTCCGCACGCGGCCCTTTAGCGACTTCTTTAACGTGGCTGCAAGCCGGCCGGCCAAATCACCACGGAGCGTTCTAAATAGCGTTAGTCGACCTGCGAATCAATTGCCCAAACGAACGGAGGGGTCGATGCGAAGTCACTCCCACGTTAATGACTGCTAGAATCTGTTGGTGGACACAACGAATCACGATGTTTATTGAAGTAGAATGACGGCTAGGGACGCGTAATGGCAGATGACCTCGAAGGCAGGCCAAGCATTCAAGGGCAAGACAGAGTAGGATACGATCTGAGCCTGGGCTATCGCTTGAAGGTCATGTTCTCGGCTTTCTGGCATTCACCCGTGCGCGGAAGGGTCTTGCTGATCGCAACGGCGCTGATCGCCATCATTCTCGCCACCGCCTATGCGACCGTCATCCTCAACCAGTGGAACGCGCCCTTTTACGACAGCATCGCTCGGCGCGATTTGCATGGGTTCTTTCATCAGCTGAAGGTCTTCGCGCTGATCGCGGGCATGCTGCTCTTGCTCAACGTCGTGCAGGCCTGGCTGAACCAGATGACCGCGCTCTACATGCGCGAAGGTCTGACGCGCGATCTCGTCAACCAATGGCTCCAGCGCAAGCGTGCGCTGCGGCTTTCGGCCAGCGGCCTCATCGGCGTCAATCCCGATCAGCGCCTACACGAAGATGCCCGCAACCTCGCGGAAAGCACGACGACCCTGATGATCGGGCTGGTGCAGGCGACGATCTTGCTGATCAGTTTCATCGGCGTGCTATGGGAATTGTCCAGCGGCTTTATCTTCCGTTTCGGCACCTATGCCTTCTCCATTCCGGGCTATATGGTTTGGGCCGCAATCTTCTATGCGGCGTCCGCATCGATTCTCAGCCAGCTGGTAGGCCGCAAGCTTGTGAAGCTCAATGCGGATCGTTTCTCGAAGGAGGCGGAACTTCGCTTTGCGCTGATGCATGCCAACGAGAACATGCCGGCGATCACGGTGGCGCGCGGCGAGGAGAATGAGCAGCAGCGTATCAATACCGACATCAGCGCGGTGCTCGCCGTCATCAAGCGGGTGGCGATGGCCAACGTCAACCTCACCTGGGTGTCAGCCGGCTACGGCTGGCTTGTCGTGGTCATCCCGATCATTGTAGCCGCACCGGCATACTTCTCCGGCGGCCTGACGTTTGGCGAGCTGATGGTATCGGTCGGTGCTTTCAACCAGGTCAACACGGCCCTTCGCTGGTATGTGGCGAACTTCGGTCCCATTGCCGAATGGCGCGCCACACTGATGCGTGTCACCGATTTTCGTCAAGCGCTCACCACCATGAGCGACGAGATCAATCTCAGGGGCACGATTAGCTACGAGCGCAACCCGCCTGGAACACTGACGCTGGACCATGTACGGATCGCTTCTAAGATTGGCGAAGAGATCGACCAGTGCGGCGGGTTCCGCGTCCACGAAGGCGCCGTGACGATCAAGGCCGGCGAAAAGGTCATGATCAACGGCGATCACAACGTGAACCGCAAACTGCTCTTCCTTGCACTCTCCGAGCTTTGGCCATGCGGGGGCGGTAAGATCGGCTTGCCGCCCACGGACGACATGCTTTTCGTCGCGCAATCGGCCTACATCCCCGGGGGTTCGCTCCGCGAAGCGCTGGCGTTTCCCGAGTCTGCGGACACCTATCAGAATGCCGACGTTGTGGCAGCACTGGAGAAGGCAGGCCTCCACCATCTGGTTTCCCGGCTCGATACCCGGGCCCGGTGGGACAAGCTGCTCGATTCCGACGAGCAGCGCGCGATCGGTTTTGCTCGCCTGCTTCTCGTACGACCGAAATGGATCGTGTTCGACGAAGTGCTGGAAGGCATGGAGCCGGAATGGCAATCATCGATGATGGACGTCCTGGCTTCGATGCCTGACACCACGATGATCTACATCGGTCGCTCGGACGCCTTCGTCGACACTTTCAAGCCCCGCGTGCTGCATCTGGAAGCTCTGCATGCGAAGCCGGAAGTGAAGGTCGTGGCAAAAGCGCCAAACGCACCCGCACCCGCGCTCTGACGGCTTACATCGGCGGCACGACGCCGTTTTTACCGACTGTGACGTTTGCTGCGCACACCGTGCCGTCTGCAGCTCTTTCTCCCATCACGATCACGCGCGCTCCTGCGACAAGGTCTGCCTTTCCGGCAGGGGTGAAGGTGACGATCGGTGTATCGTCGGCGATCGATATCGTCTTTTCCTTGCCCTGATATGTCAGCGTGATGGTGTGGCCATCGACTGCCTTGACGGCTTTCGCGACCGTCGCGTTGGTCATCGTGCTGTTTGGCCTCAAGTCCCAAGGGCGACTGCCTTCTCCGGTGCCCTTCATCGCTCCTGGAAAGATCAGCACTTCGAGAGCGCCATCGCCGCCATCAGCTTTTGGCAGTGATGCAACCCCAACGAAATCGCCCGGCTTGATATCTTCCACGGCGGCCTTCTTGATGCCGCGCACCTTCCAGTCTGGCTTCAATGTCACCGTTTGCTCGGTGCCTTCTCGTGTTTTGACCACCAACGTGTCGCCGCTCAGGCTTTCAATCGCGCCACGCACGCGTTGCGCTTCCTGGGCAAGCGCGCCGTGCGACGTAATAACGAGGAAACCCGCGGCCCAGACGAGCGCGGTAGATGCTTTGAGATTGTGTGGCATAGTCTGCTTTCCTTGCCGTCGTGCAAGCTGCGGATACGGGGCGCAGCTTAGTCCTGCCGGTCGAACGCTGACGAATCAATGAAACGTGAAAGCCAGTTCGCGCGGCAAAGACGGGTCGGATTGAGCGGGCGCGAAAGGATCTTAGCCCTCCAATTCCTCCCGCAGCATCTCGAGTTCCAGCCATTCCTCTTCCATGTTCGTCAGGCTGTCCCGGAGCTTCTCCATCTCCGCTGCCAGACGGTTGAATGTGGTGGGGTCCTTGGTGAACAGGCCGGAGTCCGTCATCCGCTCCTCCCGTTTTGCGATCTCGGCTTCGGCCTTGGCCATTTCCTTCGGGAGATTTTCGAGCGCGAACTTCTGCTTGAAGGACAGCTTAGCCCTTCCTTTCGCCGTCTCGGCCGGGGCAGTTGCTTCCTGCGGTTTCGATCGTTGCGCCGCCTTCTCGGCCTTCCTTCGCTCGTCGGCGATGCCCTTTCGTTGCGCGAGCATGTCCGAATAGCCGCCCGCATATTCGATCCAACGTCCATCAGGCGCATCCGGGACCGCCGGAGCGATCGTCGACGTTACCGTGCGGTCGAGAAAGTCGCGGTCGTGGCTGACGAGGATGACGGTGCCGGGGAAGCCTGCAACGATTTCCTGCAGCAGATCCAGCGTCTCGATATCTAGATCGTTGGTCGGCTCGTCGAGGATAAATAGGTTTGCCGGACGCGACATGATCCGCGCCAGCATCAGTCGCGCGCGCTCGCCACCGGATAGATTCCTGATCGGCGTACGCGTCTGTTCAGGCTGGAACAGGAACTCCTTCATGTAGCCGGTCACGTGCCTCTGTTCACCGTTGACAATCAGATTCTCGCCGCGGCCATCTGTCAGGTAGTGGGCGAGCGTTTCGTCGGGATCGAGGTCTTCGCGCTTCTGATCCAGGGTCGCGATTTCCAGATTGGTCCCGAGTTTTATCGTGCCGCTGTCCGGCGCGAGTTGTCCGGTCAGCATCTTCAGGAGCGTCGTCTTGCCGGCGCCGTTCGGGCCGACGAGACCGATGCAATCCCCGCGATGCACGCGGATGGAGAAGGGTGCGACAATGGGCCTATCCCCGAAGGTCTTCGTGATCTTGTCGGCCTCGATAACGAGTTTGCCGGATTCCTGCGCGTCGGAAACCGTGGCCTGCACGGTCCCTTGCGGGCCTTTGTGGCCGCGATATTGCGTGCGCATGGTCTGCAGTTCGCCGAGGCGGCGCATGTTGCGCTTTCGCCGTGCGGTGACACCGTAACGCAGCCAGTGCTCTTCGCGCTCGATTGCCTTGCCGAGCTTGTGCTGTTCAAGTTCTTCCGCTTCCAGCACCTGGTCACGCCAGGCTTCGAAATGGGCGAAGCCCTTGTCGAGCCGCCGCGAGGTGCCGCGGTCCAGCCAGACGGTCGCCGTCGAAACCTTCTCGAGGAAGCGCCGGTCGTGGGAGATCAGGACGAGCGCACTGCGGCTCTTCTGCAGTTCGCTTTCCAGCCATTCGATGGTCGGCAGGTCGAGATGGTTGGTCGGCTCGTCGAGGAGCAGGATATCGGGCTCGGGCGCCAGGACACGTGCCAGGGCGGCGCGGCGCGCCTCGCCTCCTGAGAGGTTGTTGGGATCCTCGTCGCCGGTGAGCCCGAGGTGCGAGAGGAGATAGGTAACACGATAGTGGTCGTCGCCAGGACCAAGCCCCGCTTCGGCATAGGCCTGGACGGTCTTGTAGCCTGCGAAATCAGGGGCCTGTTCGAGGTAGCGCACCGTTGACGACGGGTGGCGGAAGACCTCGCCCGACTGCGCTTCGACGATGCCGGCGGCGATTTTGAGAAGCGTCGACTTTCCAGAGCCGTTGCGGCCGACGAGACAGATCTTGTCTCCAGGCTCCACCTGCAGGGCGGCGCCGGCAAGCAATGGGGTGCCGCCGAAGCTGAGAAAGACGTCATCGAGTTTCAGAATGGGGGGCGCCAAAGATCAGACTCCGGAAAGGTCATAGGGGCGGGCGAGCACAATGGCCCGACCGCTCTCGAGCGAAAAGCGCACCTTGCCCTTCGCGACATTGGAAATGGTGCGCGACGAGCCGAAGGGCAAATGGAAATCGGCCAGCGGGTAGCGCGCGTTCTCGATCGTCAGGCCGCGAAGTTCGCTGAAACCGGGAACCGAAAAGAGACTGTCAGGGGGCAGGTCCAACTCGATTGCACCGGCAACCAGTGGCACAGCCTCCTCCCGGCCCGACGTCAGAAGCATGTCATAGCCCTGTTCTGCAAGACTGACGGCATAGAGCAGGTGCTGGATGGCATGGTCGGAACGCTCACCCGCGAGGGCGCCTGCCAAAATAAGTCGTTTCGCCCCACGTGCGATCGCTTCGGAGACGGCGATCTCACCATCGGTGGAAGCCTTTGCTGCGGGGTAGGGTTGTCTCGGCACAGCCGGAAAGGCGCCCGCAAGATCAACCGGCGTCGAGTCGAAATCACCGACCCAGAGCTCCGGAACGACGCCGAGCGCAGCCGCATGACGCATTCCCCCGTCGGCCGCAATGAAACGGCTGTCCGAGATGGCGTCGCGCAGACGATCGGTTACCTGCAACTCGCCGCCAAGCAGAATGGTGTAGGTGGATTGGCTCATGCGCATTGCCCATAGCGCAAAGCGGGGGGGAAGGGAAAGGGCCGCCGTTCAGGCTTCGTCGACGATATCCTTGATGCGCGCTTGAAAAACGTCCCCGTAGCCGGAAATGAACTTCTCGAACAGCTCCCCGAACGCCTCGATCTCTTCCGGTTTCCAGTCTTTGACCACTTCGGAAACGAACGTGAGCTTCTGCGCGCGTATCTCCGACAACAGCCTCTGTCCGAGTGGGGTCATCACCACAATGATCCGTCGCGCGTCGGTCTGTGATGCCTTTCGCCGCAGAATATTGCGTCCGACCATATCCGCGACGATGCGGCTTGCGCGCGACGGATCGATCCGCATCATCTCGGCGATCGTCCCGACTGTTACTTCACCGGTCTCCTGAGCGCGCCGCACAGCGTCCAGTACGTCAAGGTGCGATAGCTCAAGACCGGGAGCCACACTCTGGATGGCGAGCCGCCCGATCAGTCGGCGCCCGGTCATGAGGCGCATGCGTGTCATGCTTTGACCGATGCGCAGAATGCCCGGTTCGTTGGTGGCGGGGTCCGTGTTGGTGAGGTTTATCAAGCTCTCGTTCATTCCGGAAATATAGCATGTCATATGTCGATTGAGAATATGCCGAGGTCAATCAAGTGACATTGACAAATATATGCTAATAGCACATGAGTTGTCTCAACATCCATTCGGAACGACGCTTCATGAACACTCAAATTGCCGCGGCGCCGCTTGTGACAGATCATCGTCGGCGGTTCATCCTCTTCCTTTTCCTGATGGCAGCCATGTTCATGGCGACGCTCGACAACCAGATCGTTGCAACGGCCCTGCCGACGATCGTCGGCGAGTTCGGTCATCTCGAGCGGTTTGGCTGGATCGGCTCGGCCTATCTTCTCGCTGTGAGCGCAGTGATGCCGCTTTACGGCAAGCTTGGTGATCTCTTCGGCCGCAAGTATGTGATGATGGCCGCGATCATGATCTTCACGGTCGGCTCCGCCGTCTGCGGACTGGCTATATCCATGAACACGCTGATTGCGGCCCGCGTGCTGCAGGGGCTTGGCGGGGGTGGGATCATGGTATCGATCTTTGCGGTCAACGCAGATTTGTTTGAGCCCCGCGAACGCGCGCGTTACCAGAGCTATTCGAGCCTTGTGTTGATGGCGTCCGGCGCTATCGGACCGGTGCTCGGTGGTGCGATGAGCGATCTCTTCGGTTGGCGCTCGATCTTCCTCGTCAACGTTCCGATCGGTTTTGTTGTCCTTGTCGGTCTGGCTGTGATGCTGCCTTACCGAAAGCCGAATCGTCGTCCGAGGATCGATTATGCCGGCGCTCTGCTGCTCGCCTTGACGACCGCAAGCATCGTGCTGGCCGCCGATGGCGCTCAGCTCTTCGGTTCGCTGGTGGCACCGCAGAACCTCGCCATGGTGGTGCTCGGCGTCGCTGCAGTCATCGGATGGGTTTTCGTCGAGCGTCGCGCCGCCGAACCGATTGTTCCTCTGTCGCTGTTCCGCAATTCCACGTTCAGCCTGTTGCTTGTGATGTCGATCATGAGCGGCGCGATCGGCATTGGCATGGTCAATTATTTTGCGCTGTTCCTGCAGACGACGACCGGCCTTTCACCGTCGGCAGCCGGAGCGTTCTTTATTCTCCTGACCGGCGGCATCGTTTGCGGGTCGCTCTCGGCCGGGCGCATCATCTCCATCACCGGGCGCTACAAGCCGTTTGCAATAGCAAGCTTGACCTGCAGTGCCATCGCATTCGTGCTGCTCACTCAGGTTCATGCAGGAACGCCGGTCTTGCTTATCGGGGCGGTGATGGCGCTGCACGGCTTTGGTGTGGGCCTCGCACAACAGGTGCCCGTCGTTGGCGTTCAGAATGCGGCGCCCGCTCGCGACGTCGGCGCGGCGACCGGGTCGGTAACGCTCTCGCGCATGGGCGGCGCATCGATCGCCATCTCCATTTATGGCGCGATCGTTGGCTCACAGCTCGGCAAGACGGGACTTTCCATTCCCGGCGTGACCGATATCGAGCAGCTGACGCCGAAGATGCTGGCAGCTTTGCCGGAGGTTGCGCGTCAGGCTGTGGCCGAAGCCTATGCCAATGCCTTCATTCCGCTTTTCATGGCTTCCTGCGCGATCGCTCTCATCGGCCTTTGTGCCGCCTTGATGCTGAAGCCGACGCAGTTGCCTCGCGCGGCCGAGGTACGGCCGGCTGCCAGTGCCGAGGCAGCGGAGTAAATGCCGGTGGCGGACTGAGGCCGCCACTTGCAAGAGACCAAGCGTGGCGATACATCTTCAAACGCTCTAACGGGGTGCCTCGTGCCATTCGGTGCGCGGCTGAGAGGCTGAAAGCCAACCCGCGGAACCTGATCCGGCTAACACCGGCGGAGGGATTAGACGCGTGACATCTGGCACCGCCCTTTTCCCCTTCAAGCAAACCAGAGGAGAGGTGCCATGTTCGAACACATATTGACGAGCCGTTCGCTGCTTGCTGCGGCCTTTGTCGCGTCTGTCGGCCTTGCCGGCGTAAGCGCGCAGGCAGCGGACAAGACACTCACCGTCTACACCTACGAGAGCTTCACATCCGAATGGGGACCGGGGCCGAAGGTCAAGGAAGCATTCGAGAAGACCTGCGGCTGCAGCGTCAATTTCGTCAGCGTGGCCGATGGCGTGGCGCTGTTGTCGCGTCTCAAGCTCGAAGGCGCCACTACGAAGGCAGACGTCGTGCTCGGCCTGGACACGAACCTGACTACGGAAGCGAAAGCAACCGGCCTGTTCGAGGCAAGTGGTGTCGATGTCACCGCGCTTGAGGTGCCGGGCGACTACAGGGACGACGTGTTCGTGCCTTATGATTATGGCCACTTCGCCGTCGTCTACGACACGCAGACAATCAAGAACCCACCGCAAAGCATGAAGGAGCTGGTCGAAGGCGACCCTTCGCAGAAGATAGTCATAGAGGATCCGCGCACCTCGACGCCCGGGCTCGGGCTCTTGCTGTGGGTAAAGTCTGTTTATGGCGACAAGTCGCCCGAAGCTTGGGCAAAACTCAAGAAGCGCGTGCTGACGGTAACTCCCGGCTGGTCCGAGGCCTATGGGCTGTTCACCAAGGGCGAGGCACCCATGGTGCTCTCCTACACGACCTCGCCCGCCTACCATATGGTCACGGAAAATACGGACCGCTATCAGGCTGCGGCATTTTCAGAGGGCCATTACATACAGATCGAAGTGGCCGGCCTGCTGAAGAATGCGCACGACAAGGAGCTTGCGCGCGATTTCCTGAAATTCATGGTGACGCCGGGCTTCCAGGATACCATCCCGACCAACAACTGGATGATGCCGGTTTCGGCGACATCGCAACCGCTGCCCGACGCATTCGGCAAGCTTGTGAGCCCCTCAAAGACCTTCTTGATGAGCTCGGATGAAGTCGCCGAGAACCGCAAGGCCTGGATCGACGAGTGGTTGGCCGCCATGAGCATGAACTGATGCTTTTGACAAAGGCTGAGATACGGCAGGTGATACTGGGCGGGGCCGTGAGCCTCGTCGGCATCGCCGGTTTCGTGGGCCTTGCAACCTTTGCCTTGCTTCTTTCGAGCGGAACTTCGTCCATTCTGACGGCGGTGTTCGAACCCTACATTTTGCGGGTCCTGCGGTTCACCTTGCTGCAGGCTCTGCTTTCGACACTCCTGTCCGTCGTTTTTGCCATTCCAGTCGCACAGGCCCTAGCACGTCAGCGGCATTTCCCCGGCCGTATTTGGATCATTCGCCTCATGGCTGTGCCGATGGGGCTTCCTGTTCTGATCGGAGCGCTCGGATTGATCGGAATCTGGGGGCGGCTGGGGATACTGAACTCGTTGTTGCTCGAGCTCGGCATGGCGGAACCGATCAGCATCTACGGGCTTTCCGGGATCTTGCTGGCGCATGTGTTCTTTAACATGCCGCTTGCGTGCCGCTTGATGCTGGCGGCGCTGGAGCGTGTGCCAGCGGAATATTGGCTGATGGCGAGTGGTCTCGGCATGCGGCCCGGTTCGATTTTCCGCTTCATCGAATGGCCGGTTCTGCGCTCGGTCATTCCTGGTATCGCGGGCCTGATCTTCATGCTGTGCGCCACGAGCTTCACGCTCGTGCTGACATTGGGTGGCGGGCCTGCGGCAACGACGGTCGAGGTTGCCATCTATCAATCGCTTCGCTTTGATTTCGACCCGGGCAGGGCCGTCGCTCTCTCCCTGCTCCAGATCGTCCTGACCGCTGTAATTCTTGGCGGCCTGTCGCTTCTTCCCGCTCCGGAGGACGAAGGTATGACGGCAGGTAAGGCCGTCAGGCGTCCGGATGGCCAACTGCTGACAGCGCGGCTTGCAGATGGCAGCGTCGTGATGCTCGCCGCGCTGTTTCTGGGGCTACCATTGATGTCCGTCGTCCTGGCGGGACTTCGGTCCGATCTGATGAAGCTCCTGAGCGAACGCATTTTCTGGCAGTCGGCTGCGACCAGCCTTGCCATTTCGATCTCCGCAGCGGTTCTCGCTTTGCTGATCTCGATGACACTGGTGAGCGCGCGCCGCGCAGTACTTCTCCGAGGTTCAGCGGCCCCCGGCGCGAGAGCATTTTTTGCTGCCACGGGTGGCGCGTCGTCGCTGGTGTTGCTGGTGCCGCCGATCGTCCTTGCGACGGGATGGTTTCTTGCACTGACAAATTTCGGCGACGTGAGCGTGTTCGCTCCGCTGCTGATTGTCGCGATCAACGCGTTGATGTCCCTGCCCTTTGTGATGCGCGTCCTCGAGCCGGCTTTCATCGTTCACAAGCGCCGGACGCAGAAACTCGCGGCAAGCCTTGGTGTCACCGGCTGGGCGCGGCTGCGCCTGGTCGACATGCCGGCGCTGTTCAAGCCGATGCTCACGGCATTTTCGTTCGCGATGGCATTGTCGCTCGGCGATCTGGGCGCCGTTGCGCTGTTCGGCTCGGATAGCTTCGTCACACTGCCTTGGCTCGTCTATAGCCGCATGGGGAGCTACCGGACCAACGATGCGGATGGGCTGGCATTGATCCTTGGCCTCGTCTGCCTGCTGCTCACGATCGCCGGGACCATGGGGCCTGCGCGGCGCGAGGGGGCTTTCCATGCCTGATCCGCAGTTCTCGATCGAGATGCGCGATGTCAGTCTCCAACTTGGGAGGCAAGACTTTCATTTCGATTGCCGGCTTCCCGCCGGCGCCGTGATTGCCGTGACGGGCGCGTCCGGGGCCGGCAAGTCGACCTTTCTGAATCTGCTCGCCGGCTTCGATGTGCCCGCCCGAGGGCGAATTCTGATCACGGGAAAGGACGTCACCGACGAGTACCCGGCGAGACGAGCCGTCTCTCTCGTATTTCAGGACAACAACCTGTTCGCGCATCTCGATATTTTCACCAATATCGGCCTTGGTATCAACCCGGCGATGAAACTCACGGCCGCCGATCGCCGATCGATCACGTCTGCGCTTGAAAAGGTGGGGCTTGCCGGTTTCGAACGGCGAATGCCGGGTACGCTATCCGGCGGCGAGCGGCAGCGGGCCGCCTTTGCGCGCGCGCTTGTTCGCAACCGTCCAGTGCTGCTGCTGGACGAGCCCTTCGCGGCGCTCGACCCCTCTTTGCGAAACGGAATGGCGGCGCTGCTGCTCGATATGCATCGCGAGACCGGCAATACCGTCGTCGTCGTGTCGCATGATCCGGACGAGGTCAAACGCATCGCAGATTTCGGCCTCTTCATCGAGGGCGGCAGGATTGTCGTGGCGGCTCCGATTGGTAAGTTTTTGGGTTGCGACGATCATCCTGGATTGACGCAATTTCTCCGCAGTTGACGAATTTGACAGTCACAACGGCACTTTCGCCATAATTTGGGGCGACCGAGGAAACTCCAAGAAGCACGTTAGGCTTGCTAAAATACAACGGCGCCACATTTAGTCAGAACCTCGCTATGCAACCGATGCGGAAATCAGTTACAGCAAAGCCTTGTGTCCCCGATTGTGCAGTGCAAGAACGGGGACGGACGCCTGTTGAATCACCATGAGACCGACCGGGTCGCGCAAGCGGGCCGGCCGACAAGCAAGATGACTTGGAGAGCCAGACTGGACAGCATGACGACGTGGAAATTGCCCGCGCCTTCCAGTGATGTGCTCTCTGCAGCGTGCCGTCTGGTCCGACGGACCTTGTTCATCTGTGCCACAAGCATGGCGCTATACGGCTGCCAGTCTATTCTCGAGCAATCCTATCAGCCAAGCGTTGCACCGTCCTCCAATCCGCAGATCGTCGATGAGGTGCAGAAGAACGATCCGCGCGCTGCCATGGGTGCTCGCGAGCATCCGCGCATCGTTGCAAGCTATGGTGGCGAGTACAAGGACCCAAAGACCGAGCGCCTGGTTGCCCGTATCGCAGGCGCGTTGACGGCCGTCTCCGAGAATCCGAGCCAGTCCTACCGCATCACCATCTTGAATTCGCCAGCTATCAACGCCTTTGCACTGCCGGGCGGCTATCTCTATGTAACGCGCGGCCTGCTGGCACTTGCCAACGACGCATCCGAGGTCGCTGCCGTTCTCTCGCATGAGATGGGCCACGTCACGGCAAACCATGGCATCGAACGGCAGAAGCGTGAGGAAGCGGAAGTGATCGCCAGCCGCGTCGTTGCCGAGGTGCTGTCCAGCGACATTGCCGGAAAGCAGGCTCTGGCTCGCGGCAAGCTCCGATTGGCCGCTTTCTCGCGCCAGCAGGAGCTGCAGGCAGACGTCATTGGCGTTCGTATGCTCGGAGAAGCGGGCTACGATCCCTATGCGGCGGCGCGGTTCCTGGATTCGATGGCCGCTTACAGCCGCTTCATGTCGGTCGATCCCGAGGCCGACCAGAGCCTCGACTTCCTGTCCAGCCATCCGAACTCGGCGCAGCGCATCGAGCTGGCGCGCGACCATGCGCGCGCCTTTGGCCAGGAAGGCAAGGTTGGCGACAAGGGCAGGGACTATTATCTCGACGGGATCGACGGCCTGCTCTACGGCGACAGCCCGGAGGAGGGCTATGTCCGCGGCCAGACTTTCCTGCATGGCGGGCTCGGTATCCGCTTCGACGTACCACCTGATTTCAAGATCGACAACAAGGTCGAGGCGGTCATGGCAACCGGCCCGGGCGATGTCGCGATCCGCTTCGATGGCGTCGCCGACAATCAAAACCAGAGCCTGACCAACTATATCTCCAGCGGCTGGGTTACCGGTCTCGACCCCTCCACCATCCAGCAGATCACGGTCAATGGGATGGAGGCGGCAACGGCGCGCGCGAGCGCAGATCGTTGGGATTTCGACGTCACCGTCATCCGCAACAATTCGCAGATCTTCCGGTTCCTGACGGCGGTGCCGAAGGGGAGCCCGACGCTGCAGCAGACAGCCAATGTGTTGCGGGCAAGCTTCCGCCGAATGACGCCGGAAGAGACGGCTTCGCTGAAGCCTCTGCGTATAAGGGTCGTCAAAGTCCGGCCGGGCGAAAACATCACGACGCTTGCTGCGCGGATGATGGGTACGGATCGAAAGCTCGATCTCTTCAAGCTTATCAACGCTTTGCCGACCGGCGCCTCCGTTTCTCCTGGTGACCGCGTCAAGATCATCGCCGAATAAGAAGAGGCCCGGTTTTCACCGGGCTAGTTGCGTCACTGGGGGAGTAAGCTCTCTTAGGCCGATGCGGCCATATAAGGGTCAGCGCTGACGAGTGCGCTGCGGAGTTTTTCCATCGCCCGGCTTTCGATCTGCCGGACGCGCTCCTTGGAAATACCGAGGTCGGCGCCGAGTTCCTCAAGCGTAGCGCCGTCTTCGGCAAGTCTTCGAGCGCTAATGATCTTCATTTCCCGCTCATTGAGATGCTTCAAGGCGGAAGCGAGCCAGTTGCGTCGGCGTTCGCCATCGATCATGTTCGATACCTGCTCGTCAGGGAGAGGATCATCGCTGACGAGGAAGTCCATCTTCTCGGCGCTGTCGGCATCGCCTGAAACCGAGGGCGCTTGAAGCGAGGCGTCGTTGCTTGAAAGCCGTGCATCCATCGTCTGGACGTCGGAGAGGCTGACGCCGAGAGCGGCGGCGATCTCCTGGTGGATGGATTGGAGAGTAAGCTGAGTGTCACCCCTAGCGAGCTTGGCGCGCAAACGACGAAGATTGAAGAACAGGGCCTTCTGAGCAGAGCTCGTACCGCCGCGAACAATCGACCAATTGCGAAGGATGTAATCCTGGATGGAGGCGCGGATCCACCAACTTGCATAGGTGGAGAAGCGGACATCACGCTCGGGCTCGAAGCGTGCTGCGGCTTCCAACAGACCGACGTAGCCCTCCTGCACAAGGTCGCTCATCGGTAGGCCGAAATTGCGAAATTTTCCCGCCATTGAGATGACGAGACGCATGTGGGCCATGGCTATCTGATTGCGGGCGCCACGGTCATCATTGTTTTTCCAGCGGATTGCAAGATCGTGTTCCTCTTCGCGAGCAAGGTAGGGAGCCGCCATGGCGATTTTAATCATGCGCCGGTCTGCTGACATGTTCTTCATATCGGTCTCCTGAATTCAGGCGTCACGCCAAAAAAAGGGCAAAGAATGCTTGCTTCCGGACATTGCTGCCCAGACCAAATTCATGTCTTGAACGTATAAAGGCCCCGAACTCTGGACGTTTCCAGATGGGACCCTAGCTTAGGGTTATGCGCCGGTAATACGGCCGGGTAGGACCAGTTTCTTCAAGTTGCCGGATAGGCAGAACGTGGAAGGCATGATCCGCTCCTCATCGAACGTTTACAGGAATGCGAGCGTTCGAGGGTGATGTCAGTTCCCGACGCGGTCCGCAGCTACACCCTTAAAACGCACCAGGACGGAAAAAGTTCCAATAAAAAACCCGGCGCGAGGCCGGGTTTTTTGCAAGAAAAACAAGGAGCTTATGCAGCCTCGTCCTGAGATTCGTCTTCCTCGATTGCCTTGCCGCGCTTCGGGCCTTTGTTGAGGTTCGTCTCTACGAGACGGACGGCTTCCGTTTCCGACATCTTGTTCACGGCAGCGATCTCGCGTGCCATGCGATCAAGTGCAGCCTCGTAAAGCTGGCGTTCGGAATAGGACTGTTCCGGCTGGTTCTCGGCGCGATAGAGATCGCGGACAACTTCAGCGATGGAGATGAGGTCGCCGGAATTGATCTTGGCATCATATTCCTGGGCGCGTCGGGACCACATGGTGCGCTTGACGCGCGCCTTGCCCTGCACAACCTTCAATGCACGCTCGACGAAATCGGTTTCGGAGAGCTTACGCATGCCGATGCTCATGGCCTTGCCGACCGGCACTTTCAGGCGCATCTTGTCCTTCTCGAAATCGATAACGAAAAGTTCAAGCTTCATGCCTGCTACTTCTTGCTCTTCGATGGCGCTGATGGTACCGATGCCATGTGCGGGGTATACGATCGATTCACCGGTCTTGAAGCCGTGACGTGCGGAAGAAGGTTTTTTCTGCTGGGTCGTCATTCTATTCAAAAACTCCCTGTTACGCTTCCGGCTGCAGCCGGAGCCGGGTCAGTCAGGCCCGGATGAGACGGTCAGATCCGTCGGGTGACTTACTTCTGGTCCTACCGGACAAAAACGGACATATCCATGCACACAAGCTTGGAACCTCACGGCTCAAGGCGTTGATATGTCACGGAAACCGCGTTTGTGGATTTGTTTTGCTTTCGTGGTGGCTCGGGCATGCTTCATGCCGCAAATGGATCAGTTTCAAAAAGCTATCACAAAAATATGAGGAAATCAATAATTTACTGCGCCTGAGTCATGCGCGCAACACATGCCACCCATATGCCGGCGGCACGCTTCAGGCCTTTTTCAGCCAACTGAACACGGTTTCAGGCTCAAGCTCCGAACCAGATGGGATCAGTCGCCTGATCCGGGCTTTTCCGAGAAATACTTCTCGAACTTGCCGCTTTCGCCGTCCAATTCTTTTGCCTCAGGCATAGCATCTTTCTTGACCGTGATGTTCGGCCAGACGCTGGCATACTCGGCATTGATCCTGAGCCACTTGTCGAGGCCAGGCTCCGTATCCGGCTTGATCGCCTCGGCGGGACATTCCGGTTCGCAAACGCCACAGTCGATGCACTCGTCGGGGTGAATGACGAGGAAGTTTTCGCCTTCATAGAAGCAGTCGACAGGGCAGACTTCCACGCAGTCGGTATATTTGCAGCGAATGCAATTGTCGGTCACGACATAGGTCATGAAGAACTCCAGGACTTCCATACAATGGGGCCGGGCAACCTGGAACGTCGCGCCTTTCCCCTAACCGGAGAGGAAGCGTTGACAGGCTTGGGAGGCAGTCACGCTATCCGGCAAGTTGACTGTGACGTATCGGCTTTGCCTGCGGATTTCAAGAATAAAGAAATCGCAAAACCCGGCAGTTTGGACAGAGTTTTCTAATCCTCGTCCGAGATCAGCCTGTCGATTGCACGGCGATCCTTCTTCGTGGGCCTGCCCGTGCCGGTCGCACGGATCGCCTGTTCGTAAGGCGTCAAGCGCTTTGCCTCATCGGGTGGCGGCGTAAGGTCCTCATAGAGCAGCCGGGCTTCCTCGTACGGGCCACGTCGCTCACCTCCCGACTTGACGATGAGGACAACGTCGCGCCGCTCCAGTGCGAGCTCGACTTTGTCGCCTGCTTTGATCGTTTGGCTCGGTTGGAGCGCGCGCTCGCCATTGATCCGTACATGCCCGGATTGAATGTGGCTTTGTGCCAGCGAGCGCGATTTCACCATACGTGTGAAGAACAGCCATTTGTCGATGCGCTGTCGCGAACCGCTTCCTGGCTGTGTCTCCCCGCCCATCTGCTTACTTCTTCATCTGCTCCTTCAAGGCAGCGAGCTTGGCGAAAGGAGAATCCGGATCGATCGGCTTCTCCTTGCGCGGTGGCTTTGCCTCGAAGCGCAACGGCTGCGGGCCGCCGCGGTTGTTGCGATCCTTGCGATCGCCCCGGTCCTGACGGTCGCCACGCTGTTCGTTGCGGTCGCCGCGTCCCTGCTGTGGCTTGCCGCCATCCTTGCCATGATGCTGGCGGTTGCCGTCGCGGCCCTCTCCACCTTCACCACCTTGGCGACGATGACCAGGTCCACGGTCCTGGCCGCGATTGTTGCCGCCGCGCCGTTCGCCGGGGCTGCGAGCCTGACGCTGATTGTCCGTACGGCCACCGAGCCGCCAGAGAAGAACCGGCTTCGGCTCCTCGGCCTCTTCCGCAGTAGCGGCGACGGGCTGTTCGGCGGTCACTGCTTCGGCAGCGGGGACTTCCGAGGCGGGCTCCTCCGATGTGCTGTCGGCATCGTCATGATCCGCTTTCTCGGCATTCTCCTCGGATGCAGTTTCGGTCGCCGGTTCCGCCGAGGCGTCCTGAGCCGACAAATAGGCTGCCGCCTCTTCTGCCTTCACGGCATCGGCACGATAGCCGAGCCCCTTCAGGATCTCTTCCATGTCCTCGAGGGTGGCGCCAAGGATCGAAAGCATGGCGGTTGTCGTGGTGAAGCGACGGCCGTCATATGCGCCTTCCGGGCGATTGGCCTGGCCGGGCTTCCATTGAAGCAGCGGGCGAATGATATCCGCCAGGCGCTCCAGGATATCGATACGAACTGCGCGTTTGCCAAGGAACCGGAAGCCGGCCAGCTTGTAGAACGTGCGCTCGAAACCCGGATCGGTCACGACCGAAGTGCGGCCCGCAGCAAGCACAGGAATGAGATCGCCATACCCGGGCTTGTCGAGACCGTCATTCTTCAGCGCCCAGAGGAGGGTGATGAGCTCCGCCGGCGCGGGCTTCAGAAGAGCGGGAACGAAGATATGGTAGGCGCCGAAGCGAACGCCATAGCGGCGCATGGAGGCGCGCGCATCCTGATCCAGGGACTTTACCTCTTCGGCTACGTCGCGCCGGAACAGAACACCGAGGTTCTCGACGAGCTGAAACGCCAGGCCCTTCGCCAGGCCCTGCAGATCCTCTGCGCGGGACAGATCGTCAAGCGGCTTCAGAATCGTGCTGATATGATGATTCACAAAGCGCTCGACCCGAGCGGCCACGTGGTCGCGCGCATTGCCGGTCAATTGCTCGTCGGCGAGAATAATGACGCGCGGGCGCATCACATGATCGCTGCCCGCCAGACGTGCCACCGGATCGCCCAACCAGCGGATCGAACCGTCGGAGCCGATCGCGAGATCGCCATTGCCGGCCGCATGGAGGCGAGCAGCACGTGCCTCGAATTCCAGAGCGAGCGCCTTTTGCGAAGCAGACTGAACAGCCTTAGCGTCCGGTCCATCCGCTCCCGAAATGGGCGTGAACCGGAATCCCGACAGTTGCCCCACATGATGTCCTTCAACGAAGACATCGCCATTTACACTGATTTCAGCTTCCAGCATCGCATTCTCTCTCAGGCGCTTCATGAGCACAGATGTCCTGCGATCAACAAAGCGTTTCGTCAACCTTTCATGTAACGCATCGGACAATCGATCTTCGATTTCCCGCGTCTTTTCCTGCCAGTGTGTCGGATCGGCAAGCCAATTGGGCCGATTCGACACATAGGTCCAAGTCCTTATCTGCGCGATTCGCGCCGAAAGCGTGTCAATTTCACCGTCTGTTCGATCCGCACGATGTACCTGCTCGGCAAGGAAGTCCTCGTTTACCGTGCCATAGCGCACGAGATCGGAAAAGAGGGTGGAGATGAGATCGGCGTGTTGGGCCGGGGCAATGCGCCGGTAGTCCGGCAGCGCGCACGCCTCCCACAACTTCTCGACCCGCGCCGGATTGTCAGCAAGGTCAATGATTTCCGGGTAACGCGACAGGTGTTCCAGCGCTTGCTGGTCGACGGCGGGCAGAGCGCGTGTCAGGCCGGAAACGGTAGGGCCGGTTTCAAGGCTCGCCCGCAGCGCATGAATGGAAGCGAAATCGAGGTTCTTTGTGCGCCACTGCAGCACTTTTACATTGTCGAACTCATGACCTTCGATGCGTTCGACCAATTCCTCATCAAAAGGATCCACTTGGCCGGTGACGCCAAATGTTCCGTCGCGAACATGGCGGCCTGCGCGACCGGCAATCTGCCCGAGTTCGGCAGGGTTGAGGTTGCGGAACTGATAGCCGTCGAATTTGCGATCCTGCGCGAAGGCGACATGATCGACATCGAGATTGAGACCCATGCCGATCGCATCCGTCGCGACCAGATATTCCACATCCCCGGCCTGATAAAGCGCCACCTGCGCATTGCGGGTGCGCGGACTGAGGGCTCCAAGAACCACGGCCGCCCCGCCACGCTGTCTGCGGATCAACTCAGCGATCGCATAGACTTCGTCCGCAGAGAAAGCGACAATTGCCGAGCGCTGCGGCAGGCGGGTGGTCTTCTTCTGTCCAGCGTAGAACAGGTGAGAAAGCCGGGGTCGCTCGACCACGGTGATTCCGGGGAGAAGTTGTTGCAGAATTGGGCGCATCGTGCCGGCGCCGAGCAACAGCGTTTCGTCGCGGCCACGCAGATGCAGGATACGGTCCGTGAAGATGTGCCCGCGCTCCAGATCGCCGGCAAGCTGAACTTCATCGATGGCGACGAAAGCTGCCTTGGTCTCGCGCGGCATTGCCTCGACGGTACAGACCGAAAAGCGGGCGTTGGGAGGCGATATCTTCTCCTCGCCCGTTACCAGCGCAACATTCTGGATTCCGACCTTTTCGGCGACGCGTGTGTAGACCTCGCGTGCCAGCAGCCGCAACGGCAGCCCGATCACGCCGGTGCCGTGGGCAACCATGCGCTCGATGGCATAATGCGTCTTGCCGGTATTTGTTGGCCCGAGCACCGCGGTTACTCCGCGCCCACTCAGTATCATCGGCTGCGATGTCAGTGTCATGGTCCTGGCAGATGAGGCGGGGGTGCCCCAGATCAAGTCAGCTCCTCTCCGAAGCACACAACACATGGACAGCCGTTGTCTCAAACGCAAGGGCTGATTTGAATTTACTCCGCGGTTTTCTATTGCGCGAATAGCTTGCAGATTGCTCGTTTTCCGATTCGGAACAGCTTGAGAACGAATCGGAGACGAATCGCTGACTCCGGCTGATTCAGTGTTTGTTCACGGCTAAGTATTGATTTTGAATCGCTTTTTACCACAAGATGCTGAATCGTGAAATTCGCGTCATACGCGTGGGCGGGTTGGATTCGGCTTGTTAACCGCTTTTACCGGAAATTGCCGGGCGACTTCTGGCTGAGGCTTTTCGCGTTGGTGTTGCGTTACGCGGAGAGACCGAAAATCAGGCTTGATCGGGTGGTTTTACCGTCAAAGCGGAAGATTTGATACGTATGGAACAAAAATCAGTGATGCGTGTTTCTCGTCCATTCCGAGTGCAATGAGGTCGAGGACTTGAACCATGCTTGGCACGATCCTTCTCATCATCCTTATTCTGCTTTTGATCGGCGCCTTACCAAATTGGGGTTATAGCCGTGGATGGGGCTATGGACCTTCCGGCGGTTTGGGACTAGTGCCGCGCCACAGAGATTATGACTCTTTGACGGGGTAAGCTTTGCGGAGCTTTTGGCGGGCTTTTTCGGTTGTGAACATCCATTGGATCTTTGCGCCATTAGCGTTGCGTTGCTGCTCCCAGGCTGCGACTTCGGCGATTATGGTGTCTTTATTGTCGATACGACGGTCGAGGCATTGGCTGCGCAGGACACCGATCTCGATCTCGACCATGTTGAGCCAACTGGCGTGCTTGGGCGTGTGGTGGAACTCCAGTCGCTTCAGCACCCTTCGAGCCTCCGGGGCTGGAAATGCGTCGTAAAGCGCCCCGGCGGAATGGGTGGAGAGGTTGTCCATCACCACGCGGATGATCGGGGCGTCGGGATAATCGACGTCGACCAGTTCGCGCATGCACTGGGCGAAGTCTTGGTTGGTTCGCCGATCGGTGACCTTCACCCTGCGCCAGGGCTGGTGGGCGTCCATGAAGACAAACAGATTGACCGTGCCGTTTCGGCGATACTCGCAGTCGTAGCGTTCAAGCTGGCCAGGCTTGGCCGCAATGGGCTCGCGCACTTCGCCGATGAGTTGGGTCGGGCTCTCGTCGAAGCAGACCACGGGCCTTTGTGGATCAGGCGTCTCTGCGTAGAGGTCGAGAACATCCTCCATGCGCGCGACGTATTCCCCATCGAGCTTTGGGATGCACCACATGTCTTTGCGCCAAGGTTTGAGATGATTCTCAGCCAGCCGGCGACGTACGGTCTCCGAGGACAACTCGTCATGATCGGTGAGTCGGACCATCTCATCGGCCAGAAGCTCCAGGGTCCAGCGGGCTCGCCCGGGCGGCGGCTTTGAGCAGGCGGTCGCCACCAACAGCGCCTCCTCCTTGCTCGATAGCTTGCGCTCAACACCCGGGCGCGGTTCTTCACTGAGCGCGCCTTCCAGATTGGCTTCCACAAACCGGCGCTTGGTCCGGTAAATCGTCGATCCGCTGACGTTCAAGGTTGCCGCGATCACCTCGTCGCTGAAGCCTTCGTCCGCCGCCACCAGGATCTGGGCGCGCTTGATCTTGCGCGACGCATGGCGTCCCCCGCTCAACAAAACGGCCAGTTGATCACGTTCCGATTGGCTAAGCTCTACGTGAAACTTTATATTCATCGACACCTCCTTCAGCGCGGAGACGCAGATGAATCCGAAAATGAGTCCCTCACTTGACCCGCAAGCCGCAACGGCAAGACATGGCCTTACGCAAGTCCAAGGCCAGTACCTGGCCTTCATCTACGCCTACAGCCGCATCTTCAAACAGCCTCCGGCCGAAGCCGACATGCGTCGCCACTTCGCCGTTACGGCTCCGTCTGTTCACCAGATGGTGCTGACCCTCGAGAAGGCAGGATTTATATCCCGCGTGCCAGGCGCAGCACGCAGCATCCAACTTCTCATCCCACCAGAAGACTTGCCCATTCTACGATAACCCAACCCGTCATAATCTCTGTGGCGCGGTACTAGAGGAAGGATGGGCGGTTCATGCGCGGCGATCAGAAGTCCGGCAATTAGAGTCGGGACAGAAACCTCTCCAACTCCTCGGCATCAACAGGCACGCGATGACGTTCCTCGGGATAGGCGCCGCTTGCGATGTCGGCGGCGTATTCGCGGAATGCCGCGATCGGTGCAGGCAGCGGCGCCATTATTGGTGGTGCTGTTAGCCACAGCTGGGGCGGCGCAGCAATCGGTGCCGTAGCCGGTGGTCTCGCTGGCGCATTGATCGGCCAGTCCGTTGAGCGTCGTGGCTACTGCGTCTACAGGGACCGATACGGCCGCCGCTACGAAGCACGTTGCCCGCGCTACTAGGGCGGGGCCGACTGAGGTAGCTTGCGACCTAACTTCGTTACCTTAAGAAAAAAGCGCCGACCTGATCGGTAATGCAGTTCACTTAGGTTTGCTTACGGCTCTTATCGGGTATCTGGCAGGCAGTTTTTTGACGACACGGGGGCATGATCGCCCCCGTTTTTCTGTCAGCAGCAAGTCTGCCAATCTGTTTCTCAATCTGGTGAGGTGGGCGGGGATTTTGCCGGGTGCTTCGATCGCCATCCATCCCCATTCGTGACGCAGGTAATGCAGGGCTGTGATAAAGCTTAGTCGGGTTGGCTCGACTTGGGCTTCGGTCGCGACCTCTGCCATTTCGAGCCGCACCAGATTGTAGGCCAGCAACGCGCCCCAGACCTCCTGATAGACAGTCTCCGGCGTGCCGCTTCGCAGGGTCAGTTCGCTACCGAGAAGCTCCTGCTTGAGTTCGCGATAACTTGTCTCGATGCGCCATCGCTCTTCATACTGATGGACGATTTCGCTTGCCGGATAAGTTTGTCTGTCCATCAGCGATGTCAACAATATGCGCTTTTTGCCATGGCTGGTGGTCGTCTCGATGGCCCTGACCTCCCAGAAGGCCGGCAAGTCCGGTTCTGCCTGCCGCGCCTGGGGCGAGACCTTCATGCGCACCCGATAATCGGTGGGGTGCGGATCCAGTCGTTCCCATGTGCTGTTGGCTTTGGCCGGAATCAGCCAGTGACGCTCATGTCCCTTCGTCTGCAATTGCAAGAGAAGGCTGGCACTGAAGAAGCCCTTGTCGAAGACCGTCAGCGAATGGTCCGGAACCCGGTCGAGCAGGCTTTTGGCATAGAGCATCTCGTTTGTGCCATAGGCTCCGAACACCGCATCACGCACCAGATGCGTCGCCAGCGCCGTCAGCGTCAGCAGCCGCAATTGCGGATAGCTTGCGACAACGCCAGACGCGTAGGCCTGCGCTCCAAAATGCGCCCGGTTCTCCGGGCTGTCGGACGTCCGCAGCGTGCTGCCGTCCACGGCATAACGACAAAGACCCCGCCAGGCACGCCCGGATTGGTGGCGTTCATCCCAGCATGATGCACTCATTGCAAACAACTGCGCCAACGGTGCCTGACCCAAGCGCTGCCGTGCCTGTGTCAACGCGCTCTTGGCAATATCCGCGTTGACCTCATCGGGCAAAACCAGATCAAGATGGGCCACCACCTCCGGGATCGACTGATGACGATAAAGGGCCAACGCAATCACCAGCCAGACGACCTGCTCGGCTGGCAGCTTGCGCTTGCGGATGCTCGCCTTGCCTGTCGTGGCGAGAGCCTGAGCGATCCAGTCCGGGTCGATCGCCTGCGAAAGAGCCGATAATTCGGCCGAATGTCCAAGGGTGCGTGACATCACAAACAAAAACAGGATGGGAAAACGAATCCCCATCCTGAACCATCAAACTTGCCCGCAGCTCACTAAGTGAACTGCATTACGACCTGATCGGCGCTTTTTGTTTGAACGGCAGTCGCGATATGACCGTAACTGCTGACAAGAAAAAGGCCGCGTCGTTTCCGATGCGGCCTTAGTTTTCTCAGCGCATGAGGCGGACGATCAGTCCTTTGCGCGCTCGACGTAGGAATTGTCTTCCGTGGCGATAACCACGCGTGTGCCGGCGTTGATATGCGGCGGCACCATGGTGCGCACGCCGTTCGACAGCATTGCCGGCTTGTAGGAGGAAGAAGCCGTCTGGCCCTTAACGACCGGTTCGGTTTCCGTAATTTCGAGGGTCACATGGCGCGGCAGCTCGAGCGCAAGCGGAACGCCTTCGTGGATCGACAGGATGCAGGTCATGCCTTCCTGCAGATAGGCCTTCTGATCGCCCATCGTTTCATCGTTCACGACCACCTGATCGTAGGTCGCCGGGTTCATGAAGTGGAATCCTTCACCATCTTCGTAAAGATACTGGAAATTCACGTCTTCGACGAAGGCGCGCTCGACCTGTTCGGTCGTACGCCAGCGCTCAGCGACCTTAACGCCGTCGACGATACGACGCATGTCGACCTGGGTAACCGGCGTGCCCTTGCCCGGATGGAAGTTCTGGGCAGTCAGAACGACGTAGAGCTTACCATCCACGTCGAGAACGTTGCCCTTGCGGACGGAAGAGGCGATGACCTTGACCATTAAGACTTCCTTGTAACTCGGCTTTTGGCGTCGTAGAGGACTGTCGATACAGCCTCAAAGACGCAATTGATTGTTCTTTTGGGGCGCAACTAACCTAAAATCCGGCAAATAGCCAGCCCCAGCGTTGGCTAGGTCGGTCAGGACAATGCCGATGAAGCCCTCGATCGCCAAAGTATCGCCGTGGTGGACGCCGAGCGTGCATTTGGACCGTCGCCCGTTCCTGATTGGGCGGAATGCGATCCAGTCTGCACTGCGTGGCTACTTCCTGAGCGAGGATTTTCTGGAAGTCGACACCGCCACGCTGCAGGTGTCGCCAGGCAACGAGGCGCATCTTCATGCGTTTGCCACCGAAGCATTGACGACCGACGGTCAGAAGGCGGCGTCGCTTTATCTGCATACCTCGCCTGAGTTTGCCTGCAAGAAATTGCTTTCGGCCGGAGAGCAGCGCATCGCCTGCTTCGCGCACGTCTACCGCAATCGCGAGCGCGGTCCGTTGCATCATCCGGAATTCACGATGCTTGAATGGTATCGTGTGGACGAAAGCTACGAGAGCCTGATGATGGACTGCGTTCGCATTCTGGCGCTTGCTGCAGAAACCACGAAGACGAGACGCCTGACCTATCGAGGTAGCGAGTGCGATCCGTTCGCGGGGCCGGACCGGATAAGCGTTGCCGCAGCTTTCGACCGCTATGCGGGTATAGATCTCCTGGCGTCCGTTGCGACCGACGGTGCGACGGATCGGGCGCATCTCGCCTGCGAGATGAAGCGGATCGGCATGCGCGTTGCCGACGATGACGGTTGGGCGGATTTGTTTAGCCGCGTGCTCGTTGAAAAGGTCGAACCTCAGCTGGGCTTCGGCCGCGTCACCATTCTTGACGAATATCCGGTGTCGGAAGCAGCTTTGGCGCGTCCGTCGGGACATAATCCTCGCGTTGCCGAACGTTTCGAGGTCTATGCCTGTGGTGTCGAGCTCGCAAACGGCTTCGGTGAACTCACCAATCCGGCGGAACAGCGCCGCCGCTTCGAGATCGAGATGTCCGAGAAGGCCCGCATCTATGGCGAGACCTATCCGATCGACGAGGATTTTCTGGACGCCCTTGCCATCATGCCGGAGGCGAGCGGTATCGCCCTTGGCTTCGACCGGTTGGTGATGCTGGCTACCGGGGCGTCGCGGATCGATCAGGTGATGTGGGCGCCGGTCGCGGAGTACGGCAGATGAATAGTGTCGGGCCTATCAAGACCGTCGAGGGTCTGGAACGCGCCGGGCTGCTAGGTCAAAGAGACCGGGAAGCGTTGGCGGAGGTTGCCGCCCATTACGCCATTGCATTGACGCCAACGGTCGCGGGTCTCATCGATCGCACGGACGCTGCCGACCCGATCGCCCGGCAATTCGTGCCGGACCCGGTCGAACTTATCGTTGCTCAGGAAGAGCGTGCGGACCCGATCGGCGACGAAGCCCACAGTCCCGTGCAAGGGATCGTTCATCGCTATCCCGACCGGGTGTTGTTGAAGGCCGTTCACGTATGCCCCGTCTACTGTCGCTTCTGCTTTCGCCGCGAGATGGTCGGTCCGCAGGGCCTCGGAACGCTGGACCCCGGGGCAATGACGGCAGCCTTTGCCTACATCCGCGACCACGAGGAAATCTGGGAGGTGATCCTGACGGGCGGCGATCCGTTGGTGTTGTCTCCGCGGCGGCTGGAAGAAATTCTTCGCCAGTTGGCGTCGATCGATCACGTGAAGATCGTGCGGTTCCATACACGTATCCCTGTCGTTGATCCGTCAAGAGTCGATGCGGCCCTGATTGCGGCGCTGAGAGCGAGTGGCAAAACTGTTTTCCTGGCCCTGCATGCCAATCATCCGCGCGAGCTGACGAACGAAGCGCGTGCGGCCTGCGCCCGCCTCGTCGATGCCGGAATAGTCATGATCAGCCAATCGGTGCTCCTTAAGGGCGTCAATGATGATCCGACCGTGCTTGCGGAGTTGATGAAGGCCTTTGTCGAGACACGTGTGAAGCCGTACTACCTGCACCATCCGGATCTCGCGCCCGGAACGAGCCATTTTCGGCTGACGATCGAAGAAGGACAGAAAATAGTCGCCGGTTTGCGCGGCCGGATTTCCGGTCTCTGCCAACCCACCTACATACTCGACATACCCGGTGGCCACGGCAAGGCGGTAATCGCTGAACAGTCGATCAGAAAGACGGGGGAAGGCTGCTATTCAGTTTCGGACTATCGCGGCGCCGAGCACCTTTACCCGCCTGTTGCTTAGTGAAAAATGGACGAGAGAAGTGTTGTTCTTGGACAATGTGTCGTAAGCCGCTCACACGACGTGTGAATGCAATTCTCGGACAAAATATTGAAATCTAACATAAGTTCTGCTTCCTCCAGTTTCCTTTATAAGAATTTAGCTGAGCTGCTTAGCTCGCTTTAACTACGTCATTTAGGAGAATTTTGTCTTTTCCAGACTACGCCTATTCCGAGAACAAGTCAGTTTCGCCACTCGAGATATGATCATCTTGGAGAAGTCATAATGAATACTACGATCCGTGAGCTCCTGGCCAAATTCGGAAAGCTTCCAGTCTCTGTCGATCAAGTCGCCGATGATGCCGACCTCTATGCGGTCGGCCTAACTTCGTTTGCTTCCGTGCAGCTTATGCTTGGCATCGAAGAGGCTTTTGACATCGAGTTTCCCGACAATCTCTTGAATCGCAGGTCTTTCGCCAGCATCGCGGCGATCGCGAAGACTGTCGACCAGATCAAAGATAGCCGGAAGGTCGCCTAAATGAACTTTCCGGTCAAAATCGCGCAAGAGGATCTTGCCGCCAGGGTCGCCCGCGTGTCCGCGATCGCGGCAAAGCATGCGGATTCCGTCGATTTTGATGGGAGGTTCCCGCACGAAGCCGTGGATGCAATGAAGGCTGGGCGGCTGCTCGGAATTCAGATCCCGCGCCAGTTCGGCGGTGAAGGCGCAACGATTGCGCAGATCGCCGAGCTATGCTCGATGCTCGGGCAGGCGTGTTCCGCGGCTGCCATGGTTTTCGCCATGCATCACATCAAGCTCTGCAGCCTTGTCGAGCACGGCGCCGAGAGTGAATGGCATCGGGCTTTCATGCAACGCGTGGCTGTCGAGCAATTGCTGATCGCGTCGGCGACGACGGAAGGCGGCATCGGCGGCAATCTCAGGAATAGCATCTGCGCCGTCGAGGTGGACGGTGACATTTGCCGTCTGGAGAAAGACGCGACGGTCATATCGTACGGCTCCTACGCCGATGCGATCATGATTACGTCGCGCGCCCACGCAAATGCGGCCTCTTCGGATCAGGTTCTGACCGTTTTCGTCAAGGAGCAGTACGCGTTGGAAAAAACGCATGCGTGGAACACGCTCGGCATGCGCGGTACGTGTTCGGACGGCTTCCTGTTCAAAGGCGAGGCGCCAGCCGAACAGATCCTGCCGAAGCCCTTTGCAGAGATCGCAGCTCAATCGATGCTGGCATCGTCGCATCTCCTCTGGAGCAGTGTCTGGTACGGCATCGCCGTCGACGCAGTGGGCCGCGCACAGGCATTCGTGCGCGCCGCTGCACGCAAGTCGCCCGGTGCGCCACCGCCCGGAGCCCTGCGACTGGCTGAGGTGTCCAACCTGCTGCAGATGGTTCGCTCGAACGTCGTGGCCGGCCTGAAGGCCTACGAGGATGCCAAGAGCGACGCAGACAAGCTATCCTCCATGGGCTTTGCCGTCACAATGAACAACGTGAAGATCGCCTCATCGGAAACGATTCTCGAAATCGTCAATCATGTGATGCTGATTTGCGGGATCATGGGCTACAAGAACGGCACGCCATTCAGCGTCGGCCGCCATCTGCGCGATGCCCATTCTGCGCAACTCATGATCTCGAACGACCGCATTCTCGGCAACACGTCGAGTATGCTTCTTGTCCACAAGCAGGACACTAGCCTACTGGGGTGACGACATGGACGTGCAGACAACGTTTCTAGACAGGCTTTTTCAATCTGGCCTCTTGATCGATACGGGCGTTGACGGTCTTTACGGGCGCAGCGGACAATTCGAAGACGTCATTGCCGCCTTCGAGCGGCTGATCGACAAGTTCGGCGGCGCCGACGGCGCTGAAGCGATGCGTTTTCCGCCCGGGATGAACCGCGCCTTCTTCGAGAAGAGCGGTTACATGAAGAGCTTCCCGCAGCTCGCCGGCACTGTTCACAGTTTCTGCGGCAGTGAACTCGACCACATCAACCTCCTTCAGTGCATGGAAGTGGGCGATGACTGGACGAAGGATCAGCAGGCAACCGACATCGTGTTGACTCCTGCCGCGTGCTATCCGCTCTATCCGACGATTGCTCGCCGCGGCAAACTGCCGATGAGCGGCGGCCTCTTCGATCTGCAGTCCTATTGCTTCCGCCATGAGCCGTCGCAGGATCCAGCCCGCCAGCAACTTTTCCGCATGCGCGAATACATTTGCATGGGTACGGAGCAGCACGTCACGGATTTCCGTCAAAGCTGGATGGACCGCGGCATCGAAATGATGAAGGCGGTCGGCCTGGATGTGACCATCGATGTCGCGAACGATCCGTTCTTCGGCCGCGCCGGCAAGATGCTCGCCAACAATCAGCGCGATCAGAACCTGAAGTTCGAGCTGCTCATTCCGATCACTTCGGTCGCGAAGCCGACGGCCTGCATGAGCTTCAACTACCATCAGGACGCGTTCGGCGCGAAATGGGACCTTTATCTCGAAGACGGCAGCGTTGCGCATACCGCCTGCGTTGGCTTCGGGCTTGAACGCATCGCTCTTGCCCTGTTCCATCACCACGGGCTCGAGGTCAAGCATTGGCCTTCCAAGGTGCGTCAAGCGCTGTGGGGCTGAACGGATCAATGAAAGCCGTCTTCCCGCAGCTGTGCCCGGACGGCTATCAGCCGCATGCGCTGCATTCCACCGAGCGCATGTGGCCGGAAACCAATTGCTACGTCGACCTCTGGATCGAAGTGTTGAACGCCGTCGGTGCCGCGCCGGAGGCGATGCTTGGCTTCGCGCTCACACAAGACTTTGAAGGCGATCAATTCACGTTCTTCAAAGTGCCACTCGAGGATCTTGAGTCACTTTACGACATCCGCGTCACCGAACTTGCCATCTTCGACCGCGTCGAATGGCACGCCGAGGTGCAGATTGCGCGCGGGCGTCTTTGCCTCATCGAGATGGATTCGTTCTATATGCCCGATACGCAGGGCACTGCCTATCGGACCGAGCATGGCAAGACCACGGTAGCAATCAACAGGCTCGACTTTGCTGGCAAGCGCGTCGAATATTTCCACAATGGCGGCTATTTCGAGCTCGAGGGGGAAGACTTTGACGGGCTGTTCCAGCTGCATCTGACGGCAGAAGATCCGCCGTTTCTCCCCTACACGGAATTTGCGAAGTTTCCCGTTCGCATGCCTGACGCTGCTCGTATGAGCACTACAGCACGCAGACTTCTCGGACTGCACTTCAGCCGCAGACCCGTCTCGAACCCGATCTGCGCCTTCGCTGAAGTGTTTCCGCAGCAGGTGGAGGCAATGGCAGAGCGGCCTTTTGGTTTCTTTCACAAGTACGCATTCAACACGTTGCGTCAGTTCGGTGCCAATTTCGAGCTTGCCGGCGATCATTTGGCTTGGCTATCCGCCAGTGAATTCTCGTCCGCCATCGACGATGCGCGCCGAATTTCCGAAGTCGCAAAGTCGGTGCAGTTCCAGCTCGCCCGGGCCGTGACCCGCAAGAAATACGATCCGCTGCGCACGGCGCTTGATCCGGCAGCCGATGCATGGGATTCCATGATGGCTTCGCTCAAGGAGCGCTTGTGAAGCCGGGAGTCTGAGTATGCGGGGACGGTTGGCGAGTGTCGGTGCAGAGGAAACGCTGCTCGCCGAAGGGTGGAATCTGGTTCTGACGGAACCGGGCGCTTGTGCAACCCCACATGACATCCCCTTATCAGCACAGTTTATCGCCGCCGAAGTGCCAGGGACAGTTGCCGGTGCTTTGGAAAAGGCCGGGCACTTCGACCGTGAAAATCCGGAGCCGCTCGATACCCGCGATGCGTGGTATCTTTGCCGGCTTTTTGACGCGCAGCCCGGTGATGCGATCCTTCGCTTCGAGGGGCTGGCGACGCTGTGTCATGTCTTTCTCAACGGCCAGGAGATCCTGTCGTCGGAAAGCATGTTCACCATGTACGAGATACCGGTGACGCTGTCTGGCGGAGACGAGCTCGCGCTTTGCTTCAGAGCGCTTGCTCCGCGCCTGGCCGAACCCGGCCCACGCGCTCGCTGGCGACCGCAGATGATCACGCCGCAGGGCTTGAAGAACGTCCGCACATCGCTTCTTGGGCGCATGCCTGGCTGGTGTCCGGAAATTCATGCCGTCGGTCCGTGGCGACCCATCACGCTCGTCCGCCGCGATGTCGTTTCGATCGACAACGTCTCGGTGCGTGCCGTGCTTGAGTCGGACGGCACCGGGCGGCTGAGCGTTTCGCTTCATACGAATGTCGACAATCCGGACCTTGTGCTTGGCTGCGGAGATATTCGGCAGGCTTTCGAAAAGGTCGGAGAGAACCACTACTCGGCAATCCTCAGGCTGAAGGACGTCGATCTCTGGTGGCCGCATACGCATGGCGCGCCTCACCTTTATGACTTCTCGATCGTCGTTGACGGTGTTGAGCATCACGCAGGCCGAACCGGCTTTCGGCGCATCGACGTCGACCGCGGAGCGCACGGCGATGATTTTGCGCTGCTGATCAACGGCGAGCGCGTCTTTTGCCGTGGCGCCGTCTGGACGACGGCGGACATCGTTCGGTTGCCAGGTGGGAAGGCAGACTACGAGCCGTTCCTCCGCCTTGCGGCCCAGGCGGGCATGAACATGATCCGCATTGGCGCGACGATGGTCTACGAGACGCCGGACTTCTTTCAGCTCTGCGACGAACTCGGTCTGCTCGTCTGGCAGGACTTCATGTTTGCCAATTTCGATTATCCGAAGAACGACAAGGCTCTTACTGCCCATGTCCACGCGGAGGTCGAGGAATTCCTGCACGCCGTCCAGGGATGCCCGTCGCTGGCGGTGCTCTGCGGCGGCAGCGAGATCTACCAGCAGGCGGCCATGCTCGGATTGCCGCGTGAGTATTGGGCCGGCCCCATTACGGAGGAGATCATTCCAGCGATTGCCGGCCGTATGAGGCCTGACGTCCCGTATGTGGCGAACTCGCCCTCAGGCGGCGCGATGCCATTCTCTCCGAACGCAGGTGTTACCCACTATTACGGGGTGGGCGCCTATATGCGACCGCTCGACGACGCGCGACGCGCGAACGTGCGGTTCGCAGCCGAGAGCTTGGCTTTCGCCAATGTGCCGCAACAGCGAACGCTGCAGCGCCACCTCGATGCACCGCCAGTCCACAGTCCGCTATGGAAATCGCGGGTTCCCCGCGATCGCGGCGCGTCATGGGATTTCGAAGACGTCAGGGATTTCTATCTGGCAGAACTCTATCGCGAGGATCCGGCACGGCTTCGTCGCGAAGATCGCGAGCGGTACCTGGATCTTTCCCGCGTCGTCACCGGCGAAGTTGCGGAAGCGAGCTTCGCCGAATGGCGCCGCAACGGGTCGACATGCAACGGTGCACTGGTCTGGACCCTGCAGGATCTGATGCCCGGTGCCGGTTGGGGTGTGATCGATTCGACCGGAGAACCAAAGCCAGTCTGGTATGCCTTGCGCCGCGCTTTCCGACCGGTGCAGGTGGTTGTGACCGACGAGGGTACGAATGGCCTCGACATTCACGTGCTCAATGAGACCGAACACGCTCTCCAGCTTGATCTCGAGCTCGTTTGCCTGCGGCATGGCAAGCAGCACGTCGTTAGTGGCGGCCGCATTCTGACTTTGGCGCCGAGAAGCCGCGAGGCCGTTGCCGCCACCGATCTCTTTGGCGCATTCTTTGACACAACCTACGCGTTCCGCTTCGGTCCGCCTTCTCACGACGTCACCGTCGCTCGCCTGCGTCTGCCAAACGGTGGTCCTGTGGTCGCCGACGCCTTCCATTTTCCGTTGGGGCGCTCCAAGGCCTTTCACGACGCTGAAATCCAGGTGTCGGTGACGCGACAGGACGATGCGTGGGGACTCGATATCTCAGCCGACAGGTTCGCTCAGTCCGTCCACGTCAATGTCGATGGCTATCGACCAGATGACGATTGGTTTCATCTTGCGCCCGGCACCGCCAAACGCGTCCGGTTGCTTCCGCTGTCGAGATCGGCCGATGGAGACGCGCCTTGCGGTGAGATAACAAGCCTCGGCGGCTCACGAGCGCTTTCATTTTGAGGCTCTGCCTGCAACTTGTCCATTTGGTAAGCCGGATCGGCGGGCGCTTGAAAGCGGCTCAGAAAGCCTTGAAGGTCAGCGTCGTCAGCGAACGCACGATACCGGGGATGTTGGCGATGTTGTCGTTGATGAACTTGCCGATGTCCTGCCCCTCTTCGACATAGACCTTGAGCAGGAGATCATAGTCGCCGCTCGTCGAGTAGAGCTCGGAAGCGCGCTCTGTTTGGTAAATGGCATCGGCGACCTCGTAGGTCTTGCCGGGTGCGCACTGGAGCTGAACGAAAATGGGCTTCATGGGAGTTTCCTGCATCATATTTCTGGGTCGGCGCATAATGATCGAAAGCGCCATGTCGGCGCAAGCTGTTCCGTTAGATGGCGGCTTCTCGAACGATCCAGCGGCGAAATGCTTCCAAAGGCGCGTAGTCGGCCCGTTCTGTCGGATAGGCAAGATAGTAGCGCTCGCTGCTTTCCATTTCGCAATCGACGGCTGCAATCAGGTCGCCGCGCTTCAGCTCGTCGTGGATGAGAAAGGTCGGCAGCAGCGCAACGCCGAGACCTGCCATCGCCGCTTGGGCGGCGGTCGCGAACTGGTCGAAGAGCATGCCGTGCACGGTCTGAAAATTCACGCCATTTCCGGCGAACCAGCGCTCCCAGGCATCCGGCCGCGTCGTCAGATGCAGCAGTGAAACGTCGAGCAAATCTTGCGCCGTGGTGATCGCGTGCCGGCCGCGGAACCCGGGGCTGCAGGCCGGTACGGTCTTCTCCGACATCAAAAATGTCAGCTCCGCGCCAGGCCAATGCGGGTGGCCGAAGTGAATGGCCGCGTCAATGGAATCGAGCCGGAAGTCAAAGGGCGACAGTCGGGTGACGAGATTGATCGTCACCCCCGGATTGGCTGCGAGGAAGCCTCCGAGCCGGGGTGCCAGCCATCGTGTCCCGAATGTCGGGAGAATGGCCAGGTTGAGCGTACCGCCGTGCGGGTTGGCGCGAAGGTTGAGCGATGCGCTCGAAATGCGCCGCAGCGCCTCGCGTATCTCGCGCGCATAGCCGTCGCCGGCGAGCGTCAACCGCACGGTCTGGCGCTCGCGCACGAACAGTTCGACGCCGAGTTGCTCTTCCAGCGCCTTGATCTGGCGGCTGACGGCGCTCTGTGTGAGGTCGAGTTCGCGCGCGGCGGCTGTCACGCTGCCGGTCCGGGAAACGGACTCGAAGGCAACAAGCAAGGACGTCGACGGAAGAAAGCGTCGTGATGGCAGCATCCATCATTCCATTTCAGAATAAGCTATTTCCCAAATGTCGATATTTACGGCTTATCCGGCTTTGTAAAGTAATTCATCCGACAGAATCGGAATGAACTGGAAATGCGATCGATCTGCTGGACTCGCGATCCCGGGCTGCGATCGGCAGCCTGATCAGCGGTTTTACAAGCAATCGCGCGGCGCTAGAATGCCGCCAGTTTAATGGATGGATTTTGATCGATGCTGAACGATCCCCGTTCCCACGGCCTTTGGGAAAAGACCGCTCCTCAGCCGCCCGTGACATCTTCGCTCGCGGGGGCAGTGAGCGCTGATGTCGTCGTCGTGGGCGGAGGTTATACTGGCCTTTCCTCAAGTCTGCATCTGGCCGAAGCGGGCTCGAAGGTCGTGTTGCTGGAAGCCAAGGAAATCGGCTTTGGCGGCGCGGGCCGCAACGTTGGCCTCATCAACGCCGGCATGTGGGTCATGCCTGACGACCTTCCGGGTGTTCTCGGGCCGGTTTACGGCGAACGTTTGCTCGACCTGTTGGGTAATGCGCCGAGGCTGGTGATGGAATTGATCGCCAAGCACGGCATCGCCTGCGAGCTCGAACGAAACGGCACGCTTCACGTTGCCGTCGGTGCGAGTGGCTTGAAGGAGATCGAAAACCGCGCGCGGCAGTGGGCAGCGCTCGGAGCGCCAGTGACGCTGCTGGACGCCGCCGGGACAGCCAAGCGTGTCGGCAGCAATGCCTATACGGGATCATTGCTCGACATGCGCGCCGGTACGCTGCAGCCGCTCGCCTACGCCCGCGGTCTGGCCCATGCAGCGGTCAGGGCCGGCGTTTGTATCCACACATCGAGCCCCGTCATCGAGACCGAGCGAAACGGCAATCGCTGGACCGTAAAGACTGCAAAGGGTGAGGTGACGGCCGACTGGATCATCGTGGCGACTGACGCATATAGCACCGGTCCCTGGGAGGAGGTGCGCAACGAACAAGTGCACCTGCCCTATTTCAATCTTGCGACCAGGCCGCTCAGCGACAATCTGCGCGGTTCTATTCTCGCGGGGCGCGAGGGCGTTTGGGATACGAAGGAAATCCTGTCGTCCTACCGTATGGACCACGCCGGACGCTTGGTTTTCGGCAGTGTCGGTGCTCTGCGCAATACCGGGCTTGGGATCCACACGGCCTGGGCCAAACGGTCGCTGAAGAAGCTGTTTCCGCAGCTTGGCGATGTCGAGTTCGAATGTGAGTGGTATGGCAAGATCGGGATGACCGACAATGCGTTGCCCCGGTTCCACAGGTTCGCGCCCAATGTTGTCGGTTTCTCTGGCTATAACGGTCGCGGTATCGCGCCCGGTACGGTCTTCGGCCGTACGCTTGCCCGGCTCATCCTGGGGCAGACGACGGAAGCGGACCTGCCATTGCCGCTTACCGCCCCGTCCGAGCCGAGCTTCCGTGCAGTGAAGGAAGTGTGGTACGAAGCCGGCGCCCAAGTCGCCCACTTCGCCGACGCCCGTTTTTGAAAACACCGAGGTTGAACCAATGACCGTTTCTGCACTTGATCTCGCCACCAGGACGAAAGAACTGCTCGCTGAATTGGGTGTCGGTGCCGACCGCTATACCGGCGGCACGCTTCGTGTCAGCTCTCCGGTCACCGGCAAGGAGATCGGTGCGCTGAAGGAGCATTCGGGCTCCGAGGCAAAGGCCGCCATCGAGGCCGCCCACAAGGCATTCCTTGAATGGCGGGCCGTTCCGGCTCCGAAGCGCGGTGAACTCGTGCGCCTGCTTGGCGAAGAGCTCCGTGCTGCAAAAACCGCTCTCGGTCGACTTGTCTCGATCGAGGTTGGCAAGATCACCTCCGAGGGGCTCGGCGAAGTCCAGGAAATGATCGACATCTGCGACTTTGCGGTCGGCTTGTCACGCCAGCTCTACGGTCTGACGATTGCAACGGAACGCTCCGAGCACCGCATGATGGAGAGCTGGCATCCGCTCGGCGCCGTCGGCATCATCTCGGCTTTCAATTTCCCTGTTGCCGTCTGGTCCTGGAATGCCGCCCTGGCGCTTGTCTGCGGCAACTCGACGGTCTGGAAGCCGTCGGAAAAGACGCCGTTGACGGCCCTTGCCGTTCAGGTGCTATTTGAAAAGGCAGTGAAGCGGTTCGTTGCCGAAGGCGGGGCCGCGCCTGCCAACCTGTCGACGTTGCTCATCGGTGGCCGCGATGTCGGCGAAGTCCTCGTCGACCATCCCAAGGTGCCGCTCGTCTCCGCGACCGGCTCGACGGCCATGGGTCGCGTTGTCGGTCCTCGCCTGTCGCAGCGTTTCGCCCGCGCCATCCTCGAACTCGGCGGCAACAATGCCGCGATCATCTGCCCAACGGCCGATCTTGATCTGACGCTGCGCGGTGTTGCCTTCTCCGCCATGGGTACGGCCGGCCAGCGCTGCACGACGCTGCGCCGTCTGTTCGTTCACGAGAGCGTCTATGACCAACTCGTTCCGCGCCTTCGGAAGGCCTATAGCTCCGTGTCAATCGGCAATCCTCTGGAAGCCGGGACGCTGGTCGGGCCGCTGATCGACAAGCAGGCCTTCAGCAACATGCAGTCCGCTTTGGAGCAGGCGAGGGCGGCCGGCGGCAAAGTTGCCGGTGGCGAGCGCGTCGAAAACGGTGCGGAGGACGCTTTCTATGTCCGTCCGGCTCTCGTCGAAATGCCTTCCCAGACTGGCCCGGTCGAGCATGAGACGTTTGCGCCGATCCTCTACGTGATGAAGTACACAGACTTCGATCAGGTATTGGAACTGCACAACGCGGTGCCGCAGGGTCTTTCCTCTTCGATCTTCACGAATGACATGCGCGAAGCCGAGACCTTCGTTTCGGCTCGCGGTTCGGATTGCGGAATTGCCAATATCAACCTCGGTCCGTCCGGAGCCGAAATCGGTGGTGCGTTCGGTGGCGAGAAGGAAACTGGCGGTGGCCGCGAATCCGGCTCGGATGCCTGGAAAGCCTACATGCGCAGGGCGACGAACACGGTCAATTACGGCAAGACACTGCCGCTCGCACAGGGCGTGAAGTTCGACGTTGAATGATTGCTGCTCCATTGCAGCTGCAAGGGCGATGACATAACACGTCATCTGCCCTTTTTCTTCTGTGCGGGTTCCTCATGCATTTGACTTTGGCTGCGGCCGAAACGGCGGTTATCGATGCCCTGACGCGCAATCGCGTGGACGAGGCAAATGCGCGCTCGGTCGCCCGGGCGCTTGTTGCCGCCGAAGCTGCCGGACAGGGAGGCCATGGCCTGCGCCGTGTCGAGGCTTACGCAAAGCAGGCGAAGGCGGGCAAGGTCGATGGATTTGCCAAGCCGCAGCTCGAACGTCTGTTTCCCGCGGTCGTGCGGATCGATGCCTGTTATGGCTATGCCTATCCTGCGTTCGATCTCGCCGCCTCGGTTCTTCCCGAGATTGCCCGGGAGCAGGGCATTGCCTTGGCGGCAGTTCGCCGTTCGCACCACGCCGGCGTCCTTGCCTTGACCGTTGAGCGGTTTGCGGAAATGGGGCTTGTCGCTCTGATGGTCGCCAATGCCACAGCCTCCATGGCAGCCTGGGGCGGGCGCAAGCCCGTGTTTGGAACGAACCCCATCGCGTTTGCCGCGCCGATCCCGGAGACCGACCCTCTCGTCATCGACCTTGCACTCTCTCGGGTCGCCCGCGGCAAGGTGATGGCCGCGCGCCAGAAAGGCGTCGATATCCCCGCGGATTGGGCTTTTGACCGGAACGGTCAGCCGACGACGGATGCTATTGCCGCGCTCGAGGGGACGATGGCCCCATCTGGAGAGGCCAAAGGTGCGGCGTTGGCGATGATGGTCGAAATCCTCGCCGGTGGGTTGACCGGGGCCAACTTCTCCTTCGAGTCCTCGTCGCTGTTCGATGACAAAGGTTCGGCGCCCGGTCTTGGACAGATGCTGATCGTTATCAACCCGGCGGCCAGCGGTGGAAGTGGTGTTGCTGAGCGATTGGCCATGCTGGTGGGCGAGATCTCATCTGACCCCGGCGTTCGGCTCCCGGGGCGCCGCGGCCAAACGGCTCGTAGACAGGCGCTGGAAAGCGGCATCGAGGTCGAGGGTGAAGTTATTGCCACCATCCATTCGCTCTAGCTAGAACGATTCTAAAGTTGATGAAAGATTTCAAGTATTCGTGATCCCTGAACCATCTCCAAAACTTGAAATTCCAAATCAACAAAAATATACGGGCTCTCATCACCTCGGGGATCTCGGGTGAAACACCATGGAGGGCTTCATGAAAATTTCCTTTAATCGCGCTTCCGGTGCTGTAGCGCTCGCTGCCTCGGTCTTTGCCGCGGCTTCGCTGGTCGCCGGTGGCGCTATGGCACAGGAATCCGAAGGTATCGTCGTTTACAACGCTCAGCATGAGAGCCTCGGGCGCGAGTGGATCGACGCATTCACCAAGGCAACCGGCATCAAGGTAACGATGCGCCAGGGCAGCGACATGCAGCTCGCCAACCAGATCGTTCAGGAAGGCGATGCATCGCCGGCTGACGTTTTCCTGACCGAGAACTCTCCGGCCATGACGCTGGTCGATTCCGCTGGCCTCTTCGCGCCCGTTGACAAGGAGACCCTGGACCAGGTTCCCGAGCAATATCGTCCGTCTGATGGCATGTGGACCGGCATCGCCGCTCGCTCCACCGTTTTTGCATACGACAAGACGAAGCTGACCGAAGACAAGTTGCCGAAGTCGCTGCTCGACCTCGCGGATCCGGCCTGGAAGGGTCGTTGGGGCGCTTCGCCGGCCGGCGCTGACTTCCAGGCGATCGTCAGCGCTCTGCTCGAACTCAAGGGCGAGGAAGCAACGGCGGCTTGGCTTAAGGCACTCAAGGAAAACTCCACGCCATACAAGGGCAACAGCGTCGCCATGAAGGCGGTGAATGCCGGTGAAGTTGAAGGCGCGGTGATCTATCACTACTACTGGTTCGGCGATCAGGCGAAGACCGGCGAAAACAGCAAGAACGTCGCCTTGCACTACTTCAAGAACCAGGATCCGGGCGCATTCGTCAGCATCTCCGGCGGCGGCGTCCTGAAGTCGAGCCAGCATGCCAAGGAGGCTCAGGCCTTCCTGAAGTTCGTGACCGGCCAGCCCGGCCAGGGCGTCCTCAAGAACGGTACATCCTACGAATACGCCATCGGTAAGGATGCCACTTCAAATAACAAGCTCGTTCCGCTGGCTGATCTGAACGCACCGAAGGTCGATGCAGCCAAGCTGAACAGCAAGAAGGTGACGGAACTGATGACTGCCGCCGGCATCATCTAGTCTTTCCGTCAAAGGCCCTGACTGTCAAAACTATTGCTTTTGGCTCAAGAAAAACGTAGGGCATGCCGAAATCGGCAACCGCCTTTCAAGGCGGTTGCCTTCCTTTTTCAGCGTATGAAGGCGGCGGCCTTGCTGCAGGACAACAGATTGCTTGCTCCCGGCCATGAAGGGCCGATCGCTCGGCCGGTGGCGGGAATGGATCGGCTGCGGGCGCGGTTGCCCCACCTTTCCGTTATCCTGTTTGCCTCCGTCGTAGCGTTGTTCAGTCTGGTGCCGCTTGGTTTCATCGGTTGGATAACCTTTGATGTCGGCTGGCAGACCGTCAAGGAGCTGGTGTTTCGCGCGCGCGTTGGCGAACTGCTCGTCAACACAGTGCTGCTGGAAGCCTTTACCATTCCGCTGTCGATCGTCTTTGCCGTGACGCTTGCCTGGCTGGTCGAACGGACGGATATACCCTTCGCACGGCTCTGGTCGTGGTTAGCGGTTGCGCCGCTCGCGGTGCCGGCCTTCGTCCATAGTTACGCCTGGATCAGCCTTGTCCCCGGCATGCGCGGGCTGCAGAGCGGCATATTCGTTTCCGTACTTGCCTATTTTCCATTTCTCTACCTCCCGGTCGCCGCTGCCTTGCGCCGGCTTGATCCTGCCATCGAGGATGCAGCCGCTTCCCTCGGGCTCGGGCCTTGGCGTTTGTTCTTCCGTACCATCCTGCCGCAATTGCGCTTCTCCATCTGCGGAGGCTCGCTGCTGATCGGGCTGCACCTGCTGTCGGAATACGGTCTTTACGTGATGATCCGTTTCGACACGTTCGCCACCGCGATCGTCGACCAGTTCCAATCCGCCTACAACAGCCCGGCCGCCAACATGCTGGGCGGTGTTCTTGTCTGCTGCTGCCTGTTTCTGCTTGGTCTCGAAATCCTGTTGCGCGGCAATGAACGATATGCCCGGGTCGGATCCGGCTCAGCCCGGCCGGCGGATCGTCGTCGGCTCGGCTGGTTCGTTGTGCCGGCCATCGTGCTGCAGCTGGGACTGGCGGCCTTGACGCTCGGCGTCCCCCTCGTAACGCTGGTGCGGTGGCTCTATCTCGGCGGGCTTGAGGTCTGGCATGTCGACACGGTCGGCAATGCGTTCGCACAAACCATCGTTCTTGCCATTGCCGGTGGCGTGCTCGCCACGATTGCCGCCGCACCGATGGCCTGGCTCTCCGTGCGTGCGCCGGGGCGTCTTCAGCGCCTGCTCGAGGCCTGCCACTACTATGTCGGCTCGTTGCCGGGTGTGGTCGTTGCGCTCGCGCTGGTGACGATTACGGTCCGTCTTGTTCTGCCGCTCTATCAAACCTTTGCGACCCTTATTGTTGCTTACATACTGCTGTTCCTGCCGCGTGCCATGGTGGGTCTCCGCGCCAGCATCGCTCAGGCGCCCGTGGAGCTTGAGCGTGCGGCAATGGGGCTTGGCCGCACGCCTGCCCAGGCCGTGAGGCAGATCACCATGCGGCTTGCCGCGCCCGGTGGAGCCGCCAGCGTCGCACTTGTCGGTCTCGGCATCACGAACGAGCTCACCGCGACATTGATGCTGGCACCGAACGGTGTCGAGACGCTTGCGACGAAGTTCTGGTCGCTGACCAGCGAAATCGACTACGTGGCGGCGGCGCCTTACGCATTCATGATGGTCGTGCTATCGCTGCCGCTCACCCTTCTTCTCTATGCCCAATCGAAACGGACAGCCGGACAATGACGCTGCTTACGATCGATCGCATCAGCAAGCGCTACGGGCATGTCCAGGCATTGCAGAATATTTCACTCGATGTTGCCGCAGGCAGCCGCACTGCCGTCGTCGGGCCTTCAGGGTCGGGCAAGACCACGCTGCTGCGCATCATCGCCGGTTTTGAGCAGCCCGATGGCGGCCAAGTGACGCTCGACGGCGAGCTTCTGGCCGATGGTCCCGTAGCAGTGCCCGCGCATAAGCGAGGCATCGGCATCGTGTCGCAGGACGGCGCGCTGTTCCCACATCTGAGTGTTGCCGACAATATCGGCTTTGGCTTCGAGCGCGGCGCGCCCGATCGCGAGCGACGCATTATCGACCTGCTTGATATGGTCGAGCTTGACCGCAACATGCTGACCCGCCGGCCGCACCAGCTTTCCGGCGGCCAGCAACAGCGTGTGGCGCTTGCCCGCGCGCTCGGCCGCAAGCCGCGCTTGATGTTGCTCGATGAACCGTTTTCGGCACTCGATACAGGTCTGCGCGAGAATATGCGGAAGGCCGTGGCACGCGTTCTTCAGTCCGCAGGCATCACGGCGATCCTCGTCACGCACGATCAGGCGGAGGCGCTCTCCTTTGCCGATCAGGTTGCCGTCCTGCGGGAAGGGCGATTGATCCAGGCCGGCTCGCCGCAATCGGTTTACCTGCAGCCCCTCGATCGAGAGACAGCCCTGTTCCTCGGCGACGCGGTGATGCTCCCGGCAGTCGCTCGCAACGGCTTTGCCGATTGCGCGCTCGGCCGTGTCGCGGTCGATGGCGGTCATCAGGGCAAGGTTGAGATCATGTTGCGGCCTGAACAGATCAGGGTCGTTCCTGATCAAAGCGAGCAGACCTATCGCGGACGGGTCGTCGAAGTGGAATTCGGTGGAGCGACCTGCACCGTCGCTGTGTCACTCGAAGGCGTCGCCCTGCCGCCGATCATGATCAAGACCTCGAGCGTCGCACTTCCGTCACAGGGCGACCGCGTTCGTCTCGATATCGCCGGCAAGGCGCATGTTTTCGGCAACCGCTGATCAGGCGATTTTCCGTTCGGCGCTTTCGTCTTCCGACAGCCAGCCGCCGGTAAAACCAGCGCGCTCGAGACCGCGCCGGATCACCGGTGAGCACCGCATGAGACCCCATATGAAATCGGATCGATCATTTTCGATCGTCATCACAAGAAGTCCCTGATCGATACCGACGCAGCGGTCGTCGACCCAGCCCTCAGGTCGCTTGGTCTTCACGGTCGGATTGAACCCATCGGGAAAACGATCCTCATGGAGCAGGTTCGGGTAAGTGGACATAAGGGCACGAAGGCCATCGAGCGAAGCCTGGCGGTCATACGGGAGCGAGGCAAGCGCTGCCCAGGGTGCAATCGTGCCGTCATCGGGTCCGAGCGGCGCGCCGCGGGCGGCATAGCCGAGCACGCGCGGGTGGCGACCGCCACGCATGTTGCGGGTCGGCGGCGGGCCATCCGAGGCAGACAGGCCCCAGATGTCCTTGTTGTAGCCGACAAAGTGCCCGGGATTGCGCTCCGCGTAGTCCCGCTGCACGGCGATCGATACCTGCGTGTTGCGGAAATAGTCCCAGTTGCGATCGGCCATCGCCTTGTCCTGGATTCCGCGGAAATCAATCCAGGCATGTGAGAAGAAGTGAATGAAGAGCGGGCCGGCATAGACATAAGGTTGTTCGCCGAACAGCATCCACGAATAGCTCGCGGTGAAGGCATCATAGCTCGCCGCCGGGATTGGATGCGTCGGGGAGGCAAGCGCCAGCGTACAAAGCAGGACCGCTTCGTCGTAGCCTTGCCAGCGCCAACGCAGGAAGCCACTGCCTGGCTTCCAGCCCATGCAGACCGTCTCGCCCTTGTTGAGAGCCCAGTGCCAGTCGATCCTCTCATAGACCAAGCTTGCGAGTCTGCGGATTTCGATCTCGGCTTCGGTATTGCGATCGAAATAGGCCGCAGCGGTCAACATGCCCGTAACCAGGAGCGTGGTGTCGATGGTCGACAGCTCGCTGTTCCAGGCACGATGGCCGGTGTCCATGTGCAGGAAGTGATAGAAGAAGCCGCGATAGCCGATCGCGTGTCGCTCACGACCCTGGTGACCGTTGGCAAAGAAGCAAAGTGTCTTCAGCGTGCGCTCTATCGCGTCGGCGCGCTCCATCCAGCCGCGCTCGACCGCGACGGTATAGGACGACAAGGCAAAGCCGACCGCAGCGATACTGCAGGGGACGCCCGCGACTGAAGTATCCGCAACAAGTCCGTTTTCGGGATTGTAATGCTTCGGGAAATAATTGAATGCGCCCCGCTGAAGCCTGTCGATCAGCGCGACATCCGATTCCTCGGTCCGTTGTAACATACGTGCCAAACCCAACTTGTTGTCTAGCCCTCGTTCAAAATGGTGGAGCATGACGCGCAAATCAATCGTTTTTGAAGGCATGCGACAGCACGTCCCTTGGCCGCCCGGCTCTGCTACTCACCCAATGGCATTTCCACCGTTCGCCAGGGTGCGGTGGCAGCGAGCCACTGGCGTGTTCGCGCCTCGGGATCGGGGTTCAAGGTGATGTCGGTCACGACAGCAGCACTGTCGGCGCCTTGAGACAGAACGCCCTCGATTCGATCGACGTTCAGCCCACCAATGGCGACGAGCGGCAGATCGCCGACGTGCGCCTTCCATGTGCGCAGGCGTTCCGGTCCTTGCGGCGACCATTTCATCTGCTTGAGAATGGTCGGATAGATCGGGCCGAGCGCGATATAGTCTGGCTTTGCTGCCTTTGCTGTTTCGAGTTCGGCATCGTCGTGGGTCGACAGCCCGAGCTTCAGGCCGGCGGCACGAATCGCGCCGAGGTCGGCCATTTCCAGGTCCTCCTGGCCGAGGTGAACGAAAGCGCACGCTTCTTCGATGGCGAGCTGCCAGTAGTCGTTTACGATCAGCTGGCAGTCGTTCAATGCGCAAATCGCTTTCGCGGTGCGGATTTCAGCCCGCAACTGCGCGGGCGCTTTGTTCTTGATCCGCAACTGCACGAGCCTGACGCCGAGGGGCACGAGCCGCGCGATCCAATCGGCGCTGTCGACGATGAGATAGAAGGGATCGAGTTTCATGCGAAGACGGCCTTTCCAATGACAGGTGTCGACGGGACTGCGACATCGCGCGGCTCCAGCAAGCCGGCGCTGAACGCTTGCCGGCCCGCCTCGATCGCCTTGGCGAATGCGCCGGCCATGGCAACCGGGTCGCCGGCGCTGGCAACGGCGGTGTTCAAGAGGACCGCATCGAAGCCGAGTTCCATGACGGTTGCCGCGTGCGAAGGCCGGCCGATGCCGGCGTCGACGATTAATGGGATGTCGGGAAAATGCGCGCGCATCGAACGCAGCGCCGAAAGGTTGAGCGGTCCCGCGGCGCTGCCGATCGGGGCACACCAGGGCATCAACACCCGGCATCCCGCTTCGAGCAGCCTCTCGGCGACCACAAGGTCATCGGTTGTGTAGGGAAAAACCTGAAAGCCTTCGCTGGAGAGGATACGCGCTGCCTCGACCAGTCCGAAGACATCAGGCTGAAGCGTATCGTGATTGCCGATCACCTCCAGTTTGATCCAGCTGGTGCCAAACAGCTCTCGCGCCATCTGGGCTGTCAACACGGCCTCGGAGACCCCATGGCACCCGGCTGTGTTCGGTAGCACGCGGACGCCGAGCGCCCGGATCAGTTCGAAGAAGGCGCCGCCGCTATGCCCGCCAGCGGTCTCTCGGCGCAACGAGACAGTGACAATCTCCGTTTCTGATCGTTTGACGGCCTCCGCTAGGATCGCGGGCGAAGGGTATCGCGCGCTGCCAAGAAGCAAGCGGGACGACACCTCAGTGTTATAGAGCTTCTGCATCATTCAGCCGCCCTGCATCGGTGACAAGATTTCGATCCTGTCATTGTCGTTGAGCGCGTGGTCGACACGGTCCTCGCGGTGGACGATTTCGCCGTTGACGGCGGTCGCCAACCATTCGCCCTCGTATTCCATCAGCGTCAGCAGTTGCGACAACGTTGCTGCAATGAGGTCGTGATGCTCGCCGTTGACGATCAGTTTCATCGGCTATTTCCTCCTGGTTCAGTTCTGGAGAAGACAAGGTCAACGGCTTCCTGCGCCATTGCCGGTGCAAGCAGGAAGCCGTGGCGATAGAGGCCGTTGAGCACGACTGCACCGCGCTCGCGGGTCGCGCGGGGAAAATTGTCGGCGAATGCCGGCCGGATTCCCACGCCGGTTTCGACCACGGCAGCATCCGCGAAGGCAGGATGCACTGCATAGGCGGCGTTCAACAACTCCATCATCGAACGCGCCGAGATCGGACCGTCGAACTCCGTCTCGATCATGGTGGCACCCACCATGAAAAGGCCATCTCCGCGCGGAACGATATAGACAGGGAAGCGGGGATGTAGCAGGCGAACGGGTCTGGTGAGGGTAACCTCGCCGGTTTCCAGATAAAGCATTTCGCCGCGAACGCCGCGAAGTCCGCTCGTCTGCCCGATCCGCGCGGCGCCAGTGCAATCCACGATGTCGTCGTAGTCGGTCTCTTCGGCCACTCGCTCGATGAATGCTATACGCCGATCGACAAGTTTTTCTCGCAGCAGACCCAAGACTCGCCTTGGATTGAGGTGTCCTTCCAGTGGGAAGAAAAGGCCGCGCCTGAAGCGCCCTGCCAGAGCTGGCTCCAATGAGGCGATATTTTCTTCATCCAACCATCTATGGCCGCTTGTGCGACCGGCGAAGCGATTGAGCTCGCTCTGGTCGCGGGCGGGAGCAACCACCAGCGTTCCGTTTCGGTGTACCTCCCCCGGCAGCATCATGTCCCACCGGTCGGGAGCATCGCGGCCTCGCAGCAATACGGCTTCCTCGGCACTTTCGCGCTCGCACCAGGGCGCGAGCATGCCGCCCGCGAGCCAGGAGGCTGCCTGCCTGGAACCTTTAGCGGGATCAATGACCGTCGCATCGGCACCGCGAAGGCTGAGTTCGTGGGCGACGACGAGGCCGGCAACGCCGGCCCCTTTGACAAGCACATGCATATCAGTCGCCCGATTGTTCGACGGCTTCGATTGGCATGTAGAGATCGCCGCCCTCGCGGTATTTCGCTGCCATCGCGTCGAGCCCTTCCTTCTGCGCCTCGGCACGGATGTCGTGCGAGATCCGCATCGAGCAGAACGTCGGGCCGCACATGGAGCAGAAGTGCGCCACCTTATGCGCTTCCTTCGGCAGCGTCTCGTCGTGGAAGCTGCGGGCGGTTTCGGGGTCCAGCGCGAGGTTGAACTGGTCCTCCCATCGGAATTCGAAGCGCGCGCGCGACAGGGCGTCGTCGCGCAATTGAGCGGCCGGGTGCCCCTTGGCGAGATCGGCGGCGTGGGCAGCGATCTTGTAGGTGATGACGCCGGTCTTCACGTCGTTGCGGTCGGGTAGACCAAGATGCTCCTTCGGGGTGACGTAGCAGAGCATCGCCGTGCCGAACCAGCCGATCATCGCAGCACCGATGCCCGAGGTGATGTGGTCGTAGCCGGGTGCGATGTCGGTGGTCAGCGGTCCCAGCGTATAGAAGGGCGCCTCGCCGCAGACGGCGAGCTGCTTGTCCATGTTCTCCTTGATCTTGTGCATCGGCACGTGTCCGGGTCCTTCGATCATGACCTGGCAGTCCTTGGCCCAAGCGATCTTCGTCAGTTCGCCGAGCGTTTCCAGCTCTGCGAACTGTGCCGCGTCGTTGGCGTCGGCAATCGAGCCCGGACGCAGGCCGTCGCCGAGCGAGAAGGAGACGTCATAGGCGCGGCAGATGTCGCAGATCTCCTCGAAATGCTCGTAGAGGAAACTTTCGCGGTGGTGATGAAGACACCACTTGGCCATGATCGAGCCACCGCGCGAGACGATGCCGGTGACGCGGTTGACGGTGAGCGGAATGTAGTGCAGCCGCACGCCGGCGTGAATGGTGAAGTAGTCGACCCCCTGCTCGGCCTGCTCGATCAGGGTGTCGCGATAGACTTCCCAGGTCAGGTTCTCGGCAATGCCCTCGACCTTCTCAAGCGCCTGATAGAGTGGAACGGTACCGATCGGCAGTGGCGAGTTGCGGATGATCCATTCGCGGATGTTGTGGATGTTACGGCCGGTGGAGAGATCCATGACTGTGTCGGCGCCCCAGCGGGCAGCCCAGACCATCTTCTCGACCTCTTCGGCCATGGAAGACGTGACGGCGGAGTTGCCGATATTGGCGTTGATCTTCACCAGGAAGTTCCGGCCGATGATCATCGGTTCGGATTCGGGATGATTGATGTTGGCGGGGATGATCGCGCGGCCGGCGGCAATCTCCTGCCGGACGAATTCCGGGGTTACGTGATCCGGAATCCGGGCGCCGAAGCTTTCGCCGTCGCGCGTGATAGCCTCCGCCTGCGCCTTGCGGCCAAGGTTCTCGCGGATCGCGATGAATTCCATCTCCGGCGTGATAATGCCGGCGCGCGCATAGGCGAGCTGGGTCACGGCCTTGCCGTCCCTTGCGCGGAACGGCTGGCGCTTGCCGGGAAATTCCGGTGTCAGCCGTTCGCCGCTGGCAAAGCCGTTGTCTTCGGGGCGGACCCGGCGGCCCTGATAGGCTTCGACGTCACCGCGGGCGACCACCCAGCCGCGGCGCAGTTCTGGAAGTCCCTGCTCGATGCGGATGTCGGCACCTTCGACGGTATAGATGCCCGAGGAATCATAGACCGTGACCGGCGGTTCGCCCGATGTCGGGTGAACGCTGATCTCGCGCATCGGGACGCGGACATCAGGGTGGATTTCTCCGGGAATGTAGATTTTTCGAGAGGCCGGCAATGGGCCTGTCGTAACGGTCGGGGTGATATTCTTTGCGGCAATATTCATGGTTTGAGGCTCCAAGTTTGCGTTTGGAGACCCAGTCCTCAGCCGGAATGATGAAAAGACGCCGACACGGTTTCCTCGCGAGAATCCAATGCCTTCGAGCGCTTGCACCGTCCCTACGCCAGTATGAACTGGATCAGGTTCAACGGGTCACTGCGTGCGATAGCAGTATCTCAGCCCCTTGCCGGGACCCCCCTGGTGAATGCGAAAAGGTTAGAACCAGAGTAGCAAAGCTGTCAAGCCGACCGCGTAGGCTACATCGAAAGGTCCAGCGCGCGGCCTTCGAAGAGACGGCTCTGCGAGCCCTCGAGATGCGCCTTCATCAGCGCCCGCGCGTCTTCCGCGCGACCTTCGACGATGGCGAGGTAGATCTTGTTGTGTTCTTCGTAGACCTGCTCAAGACCTTGGCGCGGGCCAAGCAGAGACAGACCGTGAAGATGCATGCCGACCGCGATATGCGCTTTCAGGGCATCGATCGAGGCCGTGTAGTAGTGGTTGTTGGCGGCTTCCGTGACCGCGCGATGGAACGTGAAGTCGGCGTCAGTGCGATGAAGCTGGTGGCTGGTCGCCTCACGGAGATCGGCGAGAGCAGCTGCAATCTTCTGAATCGCCGCCTCGTCGCGGCGCTTGGCAGCAAAATAGGCGGCAGCAGGCTCGATCGTCAGGCGAAACTCGTAGCAGCGCTGAATATCGGCGATCGTCTTGACCGGCGAATAGGAAAGCTGCGTCGTCGGCGAGCCATGAGCGCTGACGAAGGTGCCGGCACCTTGCCTGGCGTAGACGATGCCCTGATCGCGCAAGCGTGCCAACGCGTCGCGCACGATGGGGCGCGAGACGCCAAGCATCGATGCAAGCTCGTGCTCACCGGGAAGTCGTGAATCCGGCGGATAGTTTCCCGAGCGAATGCGCTCTTGCAACTGATCGAACACCCGATCGACCAGCTTGACGGCCTTACCGCGCTCCGGCTTTGTCGCAGGCGCCGCTTGCGCATTCGCCGATACACCGTTTGCTTCGTCCACCTTCATTCTCCCCGTCGGCATTGTCCTATGCCGCCTGATTCTGTGCAATCAGTCTTATCAAACTAGCAGAATTACCGAAGCCCCCGGACTTCACTGCGCAGCGGAAACGCAGGCCATCGGCGGTTGCGACGTCAAACCACGGAATGCCCGCCTCGATTTCGCCCTGCGGCCTCAGGATCCGAATTCCGAGCTCGCGAAAAACTGCCAGCGCCGTATCGCCACCGCCAACCATCAGCATCTCCGGGCGCGTCGCATCTATGATCGACTTTACGCCTTTCGCGAACCGGTCGGCAACTGCCGCGGTCTCGCCCGTGACTTTGCCTGTACAGCGCAGAAGCACCGGCAGGCCTAACGATTGTTCGTCCGGTAGCACTCCCGCGGGAGCATCAATGGCCGAGGTCAGGACACCGGAAGCCTCCAGCTTGGTCATTTGTGCGGCCGTGATCGGGTCGCGGGAGCCGACGGCGAAAACTGTCCGATTTAATGCCGCAAAGGGTCGGCCTGCTTTGTTGGCCCTGCCGATCTTGCGAGCAAGCGCAGCTCCGACGCCGCGCGCGCCAACGACAAGTGTGATCTTCCAGTCGTGCTTGCCGATCAGCCGGTCGAGATCGCTATCACTCTCGGCGTCGCAAACGAGGACCTGGCTGTCGGTTGTCTTGAAGAGATCGGCAATCGGTACGGGCTCGTTGACGCCACGGCCGACGACATGGCCGTTGCGGGTCAAGCGCTCTTGATCGGGGATGGCTGGTGCCACGACGATTGCCTCGTGGCCGAAGATGGCGGCAATAGCTGCGCTTTCTGCTGCAACATTCCCCTTGAGACGGGAGTCTATCTTTTTCAGAACGATCTGAGGCGAGGCGGCAAGAAGGGCCTTCGCCGCAGCGCTGACCCTTCCTGCCGCTTCCTCCTCCGGGAGAGCTCTTGAGGCCGTGTTGACCACGACGACCTCGCAACCGGTCACAAGCGCATCCGATATGGCTTCGACCTCGATCGCGACAGCGACGGAAAGCCCGGCATCGACAAAGGGGGTTCCCGTGTCGAGTGCGCCGGTCAGATCGTCAGCGATGATCGCGACCTTCAACGTCATGTGGTTTGTCCTGTGTTGACCGCGTGGCAGGCGACGAGATGGCCGGGCTTGGCTGCCTTCCATTCCGGAACCGCCCTGCTGCAAACCTCCATGGCGATTGGGCATCGCGTATGGAAGCGGCAGCCGGTCGGTGGATTGAGCGGACTTGGCACGTCACCCTGCAGGATCTGGCGCTTGCGGCTGCGCTCCAGCGCCGGATCGGTGTCCGGAACGGCCGACAGCAGCGCCTTGGTGTAGGGATGCAGCGGGTTGTCGAACAGCTCCTCGCGGGTCGCAAGCTCCGCCAGACGGCCGAGATACATCACGCCGACACGGGTGCTGATATGGCGAACGACGGCCAGATCGTGGGCGATGAACAGGTAGGTCAGGCCATATTTTTCCTGCAGGTCGAGCAAAAGGTTGATGATCTGCGCCTGAATGGAGACGTCGAGTGCGGAGATCGCTTCGTCGCAGACGATGAACTTGGGCTGGCAGGCGAGCGCGCGGGCGATGACGACACGCTGCCGTTGGCCGCCGGAAAGCTCGTGCGGATAGCGCTGGGCAAAGCGGGTCGACAGGCCGACGTCGGTCAGCAGTGTCGCGACCCTGTCCTTCAGTTCCGCCTTGGTGCAGAGCTTGTGGAACAGGATCGGCTCTCCAATCGCCTCACCGATCGTCATGCGCGGGTTGAGTGTCGAATAGGGATCCTGGAAGACGATCTGCAGGTCGCGGCGGAAGGGCCGCATCTGCTTCTCGTCCAGCGTTGCCAGATCCTGGCCCTTGTAGACGACCTTGCCGCTGGTTGCCTTGTAGAGGTTGAGGATGGTGAAGCCGGTCGTCGACTTGCCGCAGCCGGATTCCCCGACGAGGCTCAGCGTCTCGCCTTCCATGATATCGAGATTGACGTTGTCGAGCGCATAGACCGTCGCCGAGCGTTCGCCGAAGGCGCCGAGCTTGACGTGGAAATGCTTGACGAGGTTCTCGACCCTGAGCAGCGGTTGGGCACCCATCACGCAGCCTCCTGCATTTTCTGGACGACAAAACAGGCGGCCCGGTGATTTCCGGCGCCGGCCAGCGGCTCGAGCTTCGGTACGCGCTCGTGGCAAATTGCTTCCGCCAGCGGACAACGCGGCGCAAAGGGGCAGCCCTTCGGCCGGCGACCCGGTTCGGGCGGTGTCCCGCCGATCGAGCTCAGCCGGCTTGCCGGTGCATCCGACAGCTTCGGGATCGAGGCCAAGAGACCGCGCGTGTAGGGATGGCTCGGGCGAGCGTAGAGTTCATCGACCGGCGCATCCTCGACAACGGTGCCAGCGTAAAGCACGGCGACGCGATCGACGAGACCGGCGATCAGCGCCAGGTCATGAGTGATCCACACCACCGACATGCCGAGCTTGGCGCGCAGATCCTTCACGAGATCGACGATCTGGGCCTGGATGGTGACGTCGAGCGCCGTCGTCGGTTCGTCGGCGATCAGGAGCTTCGGATTGCAGGCAAGGCCAATGGCGATCATGACGCGCTGGCGCATACCGCCAGACAGTTCGTGCGGATAGGCCTGCAGCCGCTCTTGCGGACCGGGAATGCCGACGAGACGCAGCAGTTCGACGGCACGTGCGCGGGCCTGCGCCTTGCTCATCCTGCGATGATAGATCAGTGGCTCGCAGATCTGGTCGCCGACCCGCATGACCGGGTTTAGCGAGGTCATCGGATCCTGGAAGACGAACCCGATATCACCGCCGCGCACCTTGCGTAGTTCCCTGTTCGACATCTTCTGCAAGTCATTGCCGTCGAAGCTGGCCGAGCCTTTGCTGACCTTGATCTTGTTGGGCAGGAGCCGCATCAGGCTCAGCATCGTCAGACTCTTGCCACAGCCGGACTCGCCGACGACGCCGAGCGTCTCGCCCTTATTGACATGAAGGTCGATCCCGTCGACGACAACGGCAGGGCCGTTGCGTCCGTCGATTTCGACGGTGAGGCCGCGGACATCGAGCAGTCGTTCACTGGATTTGGTCGTGTTCATCACTTGCTGCCCCGCGGATTGAGTGCGTCGTTGAGGCCATCGCCGAGGAAGCTGAAGGCAACCGAGGCAAGGCCGAGAACGGCTGCCGGTGCGGCGAGGAGATGGGGGTAATGCTGCCAGACGCGTAGACCGTCCGAAATCATGTTGCCCCAGCTCGGAGTCGGCGGATTGACGCCGACGCCGAGGAAGCTGAAGGCGCTTTCTAGAACCATCGCGGTGCCGAGACCAGCGCTGACGGAAACGATCAGCGGTCCAAGCGCGTTCGGTACCACGTAACGCTTCATGATGACCCAGTTGGACAGGCCGAGAGCCTGGGCCGCGGTGATATAGGGGCGGCTGCGGATCGACAGCACCTGGGCGCGCACCAAGCGCGCATACGGCGGCCAGGAGATAAGCGCCATCGAGCCGAAGACCAGGAAGAAATCCACCCATATCGTCTGGCGATAGAATGGATTGAGGGTTGCCATATACTGGGCCTCCATCCATTTCGCGATCGGTGTCTTCAGGGACGCATTGATAACGACAACGAGCAGCAGGTTCGGCACCGACATGGTCACATCCGTCAGCCACATGATGGCGCTGTCAAATGGATTGCCGAAGAAACCGGCAATGGCTCCAAGCACGAGACCGATCGCAACGGCGATCAAGGTCACGACGATCGCAACCAGGAAAGCCGTGCGCGTGCCGAAGACGACGCGGCTGAAGACGTCGCGGCCGAGATCGTCCGTGCCGAAAAGATGGTGCAGCGAGGGAACGGCGTTTCGCGCCTGCAGATCCTGGCTCAGATAATCGTAAGGCGCCAGGTACGGACCAAAGATCGCGGTGAAGCCGAGGGTCAGGACGACAATCAAGCCGAACAGGGCAAGCTTGTTGCGCTTCAGGCGATGCCAGGCGTCGCGCCACAGGTTGACCGGGGGTTCTTCCTGGGTGGCTTCGATCGTGGAGAGAGGGACGGCGGACATGGTCAGCGGCTCCTTCTTGCATCATTGGCGCGCGGATCAAGCAGCGGATAGAGCACGTCGACCAAGAGGTTCGAGGCCATGACCAGGAAGGATCCGATCAGCGTGATTGCCAGAATGACGGGATAGTCCGAGTTGGTCAGCGCCTGAACGGTGAGGCGTCCGAGGCCTGGCAGACCGAAAACGAGTTCGACAAAGATCGCGCCGTTGACGATGGTAATCATGATCAGGCCGAGCTGGGTCACGACAGGCGTCAACACCGGGCGTAGAATGTGGCGCAGAGCCACCACGATTTCCGGAACGCCCTTGGCGCGGGCAGTGCGTACAAAGTCCTCCGAGAGAACCTCGATGACCGCCGCACGCGTCTGGCGCACGATGAGCGCGATCGGCTGGAACGACAGCACGATCAGCGGCAAGATGATACGTACGTCAAAGACGCCGCCCCAGCCGTAGGGCACCTTGATCATCGGCAACAGCACGATCAGGGCGACCATGAGCAGCGGACCAGCGACGTAGGCCGGGATCGCCCACAGGAAGAGCGCGCTGCCAAGGATCGTGTAATCGAGCCTCGTGTTCTGGTTCAGCGCTGCGATCATGCCGAGCGGAATGGCGACGACGGCGGTCAAGATGATGGAACAGAGCGCCAGTTGGAAGGACACCGGCGCAGCAGCCGAAACCATGGCCCAGACCGACCGGCCCGAGGTCAGCGAGTTGCCGAATTGGCCATGCAGCAGGTTCCAGATATAAAGGCCGAACTGCACGATGAACGGCTTATTCAGGCCGGCGCTTTCGCGGATCGCTTCGATGCGCTCGGGATTATAGGCAACGTCGCCGGGTGCGCGCAGAAAGATCAGCTTGATCGGATCGCCGGCGCCGTAGAAGGCCAGCGCATACACGGCCAGCATGACTATCAGGACGGACGGAATCCAGATGGCAAACCGGGTTAGCACGTAGCGTAACAAGGTTACCTCCCACCTGTTGTCGGCATGGCTCCGTATTCGGGTCGTCCCCGCAGAGATGCCGTCTCCTCTTGAAACTTGCGCGAAGGCCTTGCGGTCTTCGCGCGGTTTTGCCAAATGCCCGGAGGCTATTTTCGGACGGCGGCTCAGCCGACCGAGATGTCCCAGGGCGCCACGACCTGCCAGTCGAGGTTCTTTTCCATGCCCTTGACCTCCTTGGTGGCCCAGCGCGACATCGCCTGAGAATACCACGGAATGAAGGCCCAATCGTCGCGGAATGCCTTTTGGGCATCCTGCGCGAGCTTGATGCGCTGCGGGTCGTCAGCCGGCTTCGTGGCCGCTTCGGCAAGGGCGGCATCAACCTTGTCGTTCTTGTATCCGCCAAGCTTGTTTTGTGCATTCGACGAGGTCGAGGCGATGCAGCCGGCGAGATAGGAGGCGGCGTCAGGTACGCGTGTGCCAACGTCATCGCGGAAGATCTGGACCGCGTTCTGGTCAGGACCGGCATAGGAGTCCTGCTGCGGCTTCATGTCGACGGCGGTGATGCCGAGGTTCTGGCGCCACTGTTCGGCGATGAACTGGGCTGCGGCTTCGATGGCCGGGGCCGAGATGCCGACAAAGAGGATCTTCGGCAGGCGCTCGGGACCACCGTAGCTGGATTCGGCAAGCAACTTCTTGGCCGCTGCCGGATCGTAGGGGTAGGGCTCGAAGCCGGAATTGTCGGCGCCGGGGACGGAATTGAGAATCTGATCAGCCTTCTTGTGCGGTCCATCCGGATAGGATGCCTTGAACAGGCCGTCGCGATCGATCGCCATGATCAGCGCCTGGCGAACCTTCGGATCGTCCATCGGAGCGCGGCTGATGTTGAACCAGAAGTGCTGGCTGGTCGGGATCAGCGGGCCGGAGGAGAATTCGGGACCGAGATCCTGGATGATGGTGGAGGTTACAAGCTCGGTGTGGGCGTTGAACTCGCCCGAGTTGATCAGCGAGGTCGCAGTGACGTTGTCTTCCACCGATGTGATCTCGATACGGGCGAGCTTCGGCTTCGGCCCGAAAAAGTTCTCGTTCGGCTCGAATACCAACTTGCCGGCATCGATATCGAGGCTGGTCAGCTTGAACGGGCCGGAGAACACCGGGCTGCTGTCGGGCTTGTACCAATCGGCGACTTCCTCGCCATCGCTGCCGCGCGACTGCGCTGCCTTGGTGATCGGAGCGATATGGTTGGCAAGGCGCATGAAGAAGATTGGATCGACATCCGTCAGGGTCACGACAACAGTGCCCTCATCAGGCGTAGCAACGCCCGTCAGTTCGTCGCCCGAGCCGCCGCTGATTTCCTTGTAACCCTGAACCTTGCTCAGCACCTGATCGGCGCGCTGGCTCTTGGTGTTCGGCATGGACGCGACTTCCCATGAGCCCTTGACGTCGGCCGAGGTGATCTTGCTGCCATCGGAGAAGACGGCCTTCGGATCGATCTTGAAGGTCCAGACCTTGTTGTCGGAGGATTCCCAGCTGGTGAAGACATATGGCTTGATCTTGCCTTCGCTGTCGAAATACATCGGCGAAGCCCACCAGATCGAGTTCCAGCGGAAAGGACGTCCGCCGCCACGCAGCGGCGACCAGTCCTGGTCGAACGCCGGATGCGCGGCCTTGAGAACCTGTCCTTCATCGGCGAACACGATACGGGCGTTCATCCCGAATACGGTGAGGCCGACACCGGCAGCGAGGCCGAGCTTCAATGCCTCGCGGCGCGACATCTGCGTTCCCTGCGCAGATTTTTCTTCATTGCGATCAGTCATGTTGTCCTCCCATGGCAAAATTGATGGCGTCTCCACTTTCCACTCTATCCCGAAAGTGCGTCACGACATGGCGCAGACACTCGCTCGATAATGTAAATATGTCAACAGAAATTAATCTATGTGTTGGTTTTGGAAAATTCTGAAATATTTTTATCAATATTTTCCGTAGCTTAAAAAATGAAGTGGCTACTGCCTCGTATTGTCATATTGACAACACCTCTTGTGGAGACGAAGAAAACCGCATCTCGCGGGCCTGGATTCCCGCCTTTGCCGCCAGCTATGCGGCGTTCATCCGAGGAGGACGATATGAGCGATCACAAGATTACAGGCGTATTCAGCGCGGCCGCAACGCCGCTCAATGCGGATAACAGCCCGGACCTTGGCCTGTTCACCGAGCACTGCCGGCGTCTGCTGCAGGAAGGTTGCCACGGTGTCGCCTTGCTTGGCACGACGGGCGAAGCAAATTCCTTTTCCTCCGGCGAGCGCCGGGCGATTCTAGAGGCGGCGCTCAAGGCAGGTGTGCCGGCTGACAAGCTGCTCCCCGGAACCGGCGTTGTCGCCATTCCGGAAACGGTGGAGCTGACCAAGCACGCTCTGTCCCTCGGCGTGACGAAGGTCGTGATGCTGCCGCCCTTCTACTACAAGGGCGTATCCGACGACGGGCTATTTGCCGCCTACTCGCAAGTTCTCGAAAAGGTCGCCGACAACCGGCTGCAGGTCGTTCTCTATCACATCCCGCAGGTCTCCGGCGTTCCGCTTTCCATTCCGTTGATCGGCAGGTTGATCGAAGCCTTCCCCGACACGGTGGTAGGAATCAAGGAATCTGCAGGAGATTTCAACAACATGCAGGCAATCATCGCGGCTTATCCGGGCTTCTCCGTGTTGGCGGGCGCCGATCCGCTGCTCCTGCCACTGTTGAAGGCGGGAGGTGCGGGCTGCATCACGGCAACCTCCAATCTCGTCGCGGACTCGCTGCGCACCGTTTACGAAAAGGTGCACGACGAGGCGCACGCTGGCGAGGTCGAGGCCGCTCAGGTTCGCATCAATGTCTACCGAACCCTCTCCAATTCCTACGTGCAAATCCCGACGATCAAGGCCATGGTCGGCCTCAAGACCGGCAATGCTGCTTGGAAGCGCACGCGCGCACCGCTGATGCCGATCAGCGATGCCGACCATGCCGCACTTTCCCAAGCCTACGCCAAGCTGCCGCAAGGAGCGCGACCGTGAGCTTTACAGGTTTGCCACCCGAGGCTGTGCCGGCGCTGATGACCGGCGAGGTCGTTGAGAATGCAAGCGAGAATGGGCGCGCAGATGCCTACCTTCCCTCTCCGTGCATCCAGAACCACGCAGCCAATCTCGCCTTTTTGCCCGAGGGCACGCTGACCTGCGTCTGGTTCGGCGGCACGATGGAGGGGATGGGCGACATTTCCATTTACATGTCGCGGCTCGCCCCTGGAGCAACGCGTTGGTCGCAGCCGGAGAAAATGTCCGACGATCCGGCGAAATCAGAGCAAAATCCCCTGATTTTCAATGCGCCAGACGGAAAGGTCTGGCTGCTTTACACCTCGCAGACCTCGGGCAATCAGGATGGCTCTGTTGTCAAATGCCGGATCTCGGGCGACGGCGGTAAAACGTTCGGAGGGGTGCGCGTTCTCTGTGATATCCCGGGCACGTTTGTGCGCCAGCCGATCCTCGTCAACAGAAGCGGTATCTGGCTCCTGCCGATCTTTCGCTGCATCGGTTTGCCCGGCGAGCGCTGGACAGGCGACGTGGATACGGCAGGCGTGCTGATCTCGCGCGATCAGGGCAAGAGTTGGGCCCTCACTGAGGTCCCAGATAGCGTTGGGGCGGTTCACATGAACATCGTGCCGCTCGACGGCGACAACCTTGTCTCCTTCTACCGCAACCGTTTCTCTGAATCGGTTCTGTCCAGCCGCTCGAGCGATGGCGGTGAGCGTTGGAGCGCGCCTCAGCCCATCGATCTGCCGAACAACAACTCGTCGATCCAGGCGACAAGACTAAAAAACGACGTGATCGCGATGGTTTACAACCATTCCAATGCCTCGATGTCGGATGCCCGGCGCCAGTCCCTTTACGACGAGATCGACGGTGACGAGGATATCAAGGTGGCGCCGGCGCCGACGATCGAGCGCCGTAAGGCAGTCTGGGGCGTGCCTCGCGCGCCACTCAGCCTCGCCTTCTCCAGTGATGGCGGCGCCAGTTTCCCCCGCCGCATCGACCTCGATACCGGCGATGGATATTGCCTCAGCAACAACTCGAAGGACTCGGTCAATCGCGAGTTTTCCTACCCTTCGATCGTCCAGGGGGCCGATGGTGCCGTGCACATCGCCTACACCTACTACCGCCGAACCATAAAATACGTCCGGCTTTCGGCTAACGCGATTGCGTGACGCCTTCATAGGTCGTCAGTTGTGAACATTCTAGAGCCGGCGCGGCGCTCAGAAGAGGCGGTTGCGTCGGCTTTAAACAACTGTTTTGACAACTTCATATCGCTTTCCTGACAATGGAGGCGCCAGCCTGATATCACGATGGTCAGACGACCGTGCCTACTATTTTAGCGTTTAATATCAAATATATGACCGAGTATTTGGCCTTGCTCTATGCGCGGCACGATCAGCCGAAACGCAATTTTTTCCCATGTGAGTGATGTCGCTGCTTGCCAAAGGTGGCGGCATTGTATAACAAATTTACATCTTAGTGGCCGAGATGCCGCAGCATTTGCAGGGAGGAGTCGTCCAGTGGTCAGCTTGGATTCGCCTATAACAATCGTCCGACCACACCTGATCGAGTTCGGCATCGGCACGGCGGAGCGCCTCGGCAAGTGGGCGAGCGAGAAAGGCTATGTCAGAATCCTCGTCATTTCCGACGCCTTCAACGCAACGCGCGTCGATGCGCTGGCGCTCAAGGGTGAAATCACGGTGTTTGCCGATGTAACGCCCGAGCCGGATACGGCCAATCTCGACAAGGTGTTGGGGGCGGCAAACGCGGCGGATGCCCAGCTTGTCGTCGGCTTCGGCGGCGGCAGTGCCATGGATCTTGCGAAACTTGCCGCCGTCCTTTCCGGTTCGTCGCAGACGCTGCATGAAGTTGTCGGACCGAACAAGGTCAAGAGGCCGCGCCGCGTTGCGCTGGCGCAGGTGCCGACGACGTCCGGCACCGGCAGCGAGGCGGGCATCCGAGCCCTCGTCACCGATCCGAAGACGATGGCCAAGCTTGCCGTCGAGAGCATGCATATGTTGGCCGATATCGCGGTCGTCGATCCGGCGCTGACCTTCAGCGTGCCTGCGCGCACGACCGCAGCGACGGGTGTCGATGCCATGGCGCATTGTGTCGAGGCGTTCACCAATCGCAAGGCGCATCCCATGGTCGACCTCTACGCAATCGAGGGTACACGGTTGGTCGGAAAATATCTGGCCCGCGCCGTCAAGGATGGGTCCGACGCTGAAGCGCGCGCCGGCCTGTCACTCGCCTCCCTCTATGGCGGTTTCTGTCTCGGCCCGGTCAACACCGCTGGCGGCCACGCGCTCGCCTATCCGCTTGGGACTCGCTGGCATGTGGCGCATGGTGCGGCAAACGCGCTGATCTTCCCGCATGTCCTCGCATTCAACACGCCGGCGGTGCCTGAAAAGACTAGTGCCGTCATGGCAGCGCTTGGCCGCAAGACTTCGGACAATATCGAATCTGTATTCGATGCCGCCTATTCCTTCTGCGCCGAACTCGGGATTGAAATGAAGCTCTCCGGTCTCGGCGTGCCGGAAGGCGATCTGGATGCAATGGCTGATGATGCCTTTGCCATCCGTCGTCTGCTCGACAATAATCCGCGCGACCTGTCGCGCGCCGATATCCGCTCGATCTATGAAGCCGCCTTTTAAAGTGCGCTTTGCCAAAGAGGACCGTGAGTGATGGACAGGAATGCGAAAGTCGCCGTGACGCTCGGCGATCCGGCAGGCGTCGGCCCCGAGGTGATCGTCAAGGCGCTGGCCACGATGCCGGAGCAGGAGCGGCGCGATTTCGTCATCGTCGGCAATACCGAGGCGCTGGAGCGCGCCAATCGCGCTGCGGCAACCGGACTTTCCTTTGCGCCGGCAGATACGGCCGGCGCCGGCAAAATCGCGGTCGACGAAGTGGAGCTTGGCGCGCCGCTGCCTGAGATCGGTAAGGTCAGCCCGGTCGCGGGCGATGCCTCGGTGCGCTACATCAGTCGCGCCGTCGATCTTGCGACGTCCGGCGATGCCGATGTCATCGTCACGGCTCCGATCAACAAGGAAGCGATGAACCTTGCCGGTCACCACTATGATGGCCATACCGGCCTTCTGGCGCACCTGACGGGTTCGAAGAGTTCCTTTATGCTGCTCGCCTCCGAGCGGCTGAATACCATCCACGTTTCCACTCATATCTCGCTCAAAGGGGCGATCGAGCGCGCCAGGACCGAGCGTGTCCTAGCGACGATTGAGGCAGGCCACAATCACTTCATGCGCCTTGGCAAGAAGGCGCGCATCGCGGTCGCCGGCCTCAATCCGCATTGCGGCGAAAACGGTCTGTTTGGTACCGAGGATACCGAATTCCTGGCGCCGGCCGTCGAACTGGCGCGGGCGAAGGGCATCGATGTCGTGGGGCCGATCTCGGCCGATACCGTGTTTGCGCGTGCCTATAACGGCGCCTTCGATCTCGTCATTGCGCAGTATCACGACCAGGGCCACATCCCGATCAAGCTCATCGCCTTCGACACGGCGGTCAACGTCTCGCTCGGCCTGCCGATCGATCGCGTGTCGGTTGACCACGGTACGGCCTTCGATATCGCCGGCACGGGCAAGGCCAACCACGTGAATATGCTTTCGGCTATCGCCTATGCGCGGCTGATGGCGCGGTCTCCGCGCCGGCAGGCGGCCTAGCGCCTCGAAAGCTATCCGCATCGTCGAGGACGCAGCATTGCGCCGCTCGATCCGCTTTGCTCTTTGAAGGAGATGGGGCGATGGAAAAGACAGTTGTCATTCTCGGTGGCGAGCTGGCGGCGGAAGGCCGTGCCCTTCTGGAAGAAGCCGGAGCAAGCGTCATCGCCACCCCTCCCTATGTCGACCGACAGGCCGTTGTCGAGATAATGAAGGCCTACAAGCCGGATGCGGTTATTGTGCGCCTGCTCGCCGATCTTCTCGGGCCGGAGGAAATGCAAGCGGGCGGAAAGCTGCGGCATATCGCCAAGCATGGCGTCGGAACAAACGACATCGATGTGAAAGCGGCCACGGCGCTCGGCATTCCGGTGTCGATGACCACAGGCAGCAACGGGCATTCGGTTGCCGAACATGCGCTTGCGCTGATCATGGCACTGGTCAAGGATCTGCCGCGCCAAGATGCGCTGATCCGGGACGGCATCTGGGACAAGAACCAGTACAGGGGACGCGAACTGCGCGGCCAGCGGCTCGGTCTTGTAGGCTTCGGCTTCATCGGTCAGACGCTTGCCAGAATGGCGGGCGCCATCGGCCTGATCGTATCGGCCTTCGATCCACATACGCCAGACAGCGCCTTTCACGATGGCGTCTGCCGCGAAACCGATCTCGATACCCTGCTTGCGAACTCCGACATCGTCAGCCTGCACTGTCCGTTGACGTCGGAGACGCAGAACCTGATCGACGCCCGCCGCATCGGGCTGATGAAGCAGGGCGCGTTCCTGATCAACACGGCGCGCGGCGAAGTCGTCGACGAGAACGCGCTGATCGCCGCCCTTGAAGAAGGGCATCTCGCCGGCGCCGGGTTGGACAGTTTCGCCGTCGAGCCGCCCGGCATCGACAATCCCTTGTTCCAGTTATCGAACACTTTGGTGACGCCGCACGTCGCCGGCGTCACGCTCGATGCGAAACGCGCCGTTTCGATCATGGCGGCCGAGAACGTGCTTGCGGCGTTTGACGGCCGGACACTTGAACCCCGCTTTCTGGCGCGCTGACCCGCCTGATGCCGGCAACCGATGGAGAGAATTATGGGCGAGACATGCGATATCCGCTACGCACCGGATACGCTGCGCCAATTCGCGCGGGCATTGTTTACTGTTGCCGGGCTTGAGGGGGAAAAGGCCACCGCTGTCGCCCACTATCTCGTCGAAGCCGATCTGATGGGGCACACGACGCATGGTCTGGCGTTGGCCGGCTGGTATCTGCAAAGTATCGCCGATGGCGTGATGAAGCGCGAAGGCATGCCTGAGGTCATATCCGACCGCGGGCCGGCCATTGCATGGCAGGGACGCCGCCTTCCCGGTGCCTGGCTGACATCGGAGGCAGTGAAGCTTGCCTGCGAGCGTGCAGAAACCTACGGCACGGCGACGATCGCGATCGCCGACAGCCATCATATCGGTTGCCTTGCCGCCTATCTCACCATTGCTACCGATCGCGGCTATATGGTCAGCATCGCAAGCTCCAGCCCATCCGGCGCGCAGGTCGCGCCATTCGGGGGCCGAAAGGGCGTCTACACGCCGAACCCGGTCGCACATGGCATCCCGACCCCCGGCGATCCGATTCTGATCGACATCAGTGCTTCGATCACGACGGTCAACATGGCGCAGCGCCTGGTTCGCGAAGGCCGGCAGTATGAGCACGAATGGCTGATGGGCGAGAATGGCGAGCCTAGCCGCGATCCGCGGGTAATCGAACGGGGCGGCACGCTCCTACCGGTCGGAGGGCTTGATCATGGCCAGAAGGGCTACGGCATGGCCCTTCACGTCGAAGCTTTCACGCAAGGGCTTGCCGGATTTGGCCGCGTTGACGGACCGAAGGGTACGAACGCTGCGGTCACTGTCCAGGTCTTCGATCCTGACGCCTTTGGTGGTCGTGATGCCTTTCTGCGGCAGACCGGCTGGCTCGCCGATGCCTGCCGCAGCAATCCGCCCCGACCGGGCGTTGCCCGTGTTCGGCTGCCGGGAGAAAACGGCCTGGCGCGCAAGCGCCGCGCCCTGACGGAAGGGGTCGCGCTGCACCCTAGCATCTCGACATCACTCGCACCCCATGCCGAACGGCTCGGGGTGGCTATGCCCTAGTTCCGAGCGCTCATCCTAGCCCGAACAAAAGCACGTGGAGAGTTCGATCGCACCGTTTCGATCGGCGCTGCGAGCCGGTAAGTGTTTACAAAGTGTAAATACTATGAGGGATGAGATGAGAAGCTTTGCAGCAGGCCTGACCGCAGCTCATTTGGAGCAAATGCTCGCGCCCTACATCGCCGACCGGCAGGTGGAAGCGTCTCGCGACGGCGCCGAGCGCCGGGATCAGCTTGACAATGCTCCCACCAAGAAAGCCGCGCAGAATGCCTGGACGTCGCCTCGAAATTAAATCCCGCTGACCACTTTTTTGGGTCCCGAGAACCGACGATATTTGTCGCGCTATAGGCTGACGCAGGATTTCTGCACGCCAAACGCCTGTGCTGCCCGCCGCATACTGCCGTGCTCAACGGCCGCGGATCGTTGCCTTTTTCGGCCTCCTGAGGAATGACTTACCCCTGAATATTCTGGGCGTCGATCCCGGCGGCTCCGGCCCTCGTTCTTCTTCGTTATGCTGGGCATGTTTGGCGTGGGGGGCTCAAATGCGTGTTGCCGGGTTGGTGCTGACTTGTTTGGCCATGATGACGACAACAGCATCGGCTGCCCGTGCCGACGGGATGACGGTCGCCGACTTCCTGGCTGAGAGCCATGTCAACCCCAAATTCCTTGCCGCCATCGGCGGCGCCGCCGACGGTGTCCGGACGATGAACGTCTACCTTGAGGTCACGCGCAAACAGCAAAAGAGCTTCTGCATTCCGCCCGATCTTGGCCTCGTCCCCGAGCAGACTCGGGAAATCGCCGAGCGCTATCTCCGCACCCATCCCGACGATGCCGCGAAACCATCCGGCCTCTACGCCCTCGTCGTCATCTATGCCTATGCCGACGCATTCCCCTGCCGCCAAGCCCGCCACCGATCGGAACGACCATGAAGCTCTTTTCTCCTTTGCCGCGACAGCCGCCATGCTCGCGTCCGTGCTGACATAGCCAGCGTCAACCCGCTGGTCAGCCTCGGCATGATCTCGCTGTTCCTGGCGATCTGCCTGGCAACGCTGGGCTGGATCTTCAAGACCGGATACCGGCTGCGTAACTGAAAAGCCTGCGCGCTACCATGTCCAGCGCAAGCCGACCTTGCCTCCGAAACTGTTGTCGTCGTTGCCGTCGAGATCGAAGGTGTAGCTGACATCGGTAAAAGACGTTGATCGCCTCGTTCGCCTTGAAAGCCGCGCCGGCCTTCAGTTCGAGTGAGGGCTCCATCGCCATCGAGGCATCAGGATCATGCCCTTGACGTTACCTCCGCGTGCAGCAGATTATGCCTCGGTCGAGGGAACCCGCCGGGAGGCAGTCTTGCTCAGTCAGCGCGTTGTTCATTTTTGTTTCGCTCACGCCTGAAGTCCGGAACCCGCCGTCGGAATTCTTCGGCAGCGCCCCTGCAACTCGCTTCGTTGTTGACGCTGGTCTCTGAAGCGGTCCGACAATCAGGACGAAAGGATGCATCATGCGCCGGTACGCCGTGGAATTCATCGGGACGTTCTTTCTTGTGTTGACAATCGGCTGCACCGGAATGGCAGCGGCACCGGGCGTCATTGCTCCGTTGGCCATAGGAAGTGTGCTGATGGTTATGATCTACGCAGGCGGCCACATCTCGGGTGCCCACTACAATCCGGCAGTCACGCTGGGGGTTTACCTGCGGGGGCGGTTTCCTGCCGCGGACGTGCTGCCTTACTGGGGCGCGCAACTGCTGGGGGCTGTCGTTGCGGCGTGGATCGTCGGCTTGGCTCTCAAAGGGGCGCCGGTTAGCCCATTCGTCGCCCCCGTATTGGGGGCGTTTCTGGCCGAGTTCCTTTTCACGTTTGCGCTGGTGTACGTCGTCTTGAACGTGGCTACGGCTGATGCAACCGACGGAAATTCCTACTTTGGTCTCGCGATCGGCTTTACCGTCCTGGCTGGCGCCTTCGCGGTGGGGCAAGTGTCGGGCGCGGCCTTCAATCCGGCCGTTGCCATCGGCGCCTCTATTCGAAATATGCTCCCGTGGTCCAGCCTGTGGCTTTACATCATTGCCGAACTGCTGGGCGGGGCCGCAGCGGCTTTCGCCTTCAAGGCGCTCAACCCAACCAGCCGGTCTGAGAATTCATAGGACGGACATCAGCGCGGCGACCGCGGAACAATGGACACCGTTCTCACACACACCATTGGCTTCCTGGGCGTAGCTTGTTCTCGTCGCGATCAGGCGCATGCGTCTCCCTATGCGTAGGCCACGTTCTTGCCGGGCAGGGTCTTGCCGTGCTGGGTTTCGAAACGGGTGCACTGACACACGACTTCATTTTTGAAGTCATGCTTCCGCCCCTACTCTTTGAAGCCGCCCTGAGTATCATGCCGCCGGTCAAAGAGGTGGGGGAGAGCGGTTGTTAAGCGGGAAACGCTCAATGGCAGGGTGAGCCTATAAACTACGGTGTCTTTGATCCGGCCGCCTTCGCGGGGCCATACCCAGGCGAGCGGACAATCAGCGTCTCAATCATAACGAGCGGATGGGCGGATGGACCGAGCTAAGGGCTCGGCTGAAGGGTAATGGCGATGGCCATGCGATGATCTGTTTCAATGAATCACTGTCGCGCCATCATCCATACTCTCCCAATGCTGCAGCACGATCCAAGCCATATCGAGGATCGCGATACCGATGGGAGGATCATGCTGCCGAATCAGCGCGATCGCGATGAGGAAGCCATTTTTCGCGAGGCCCAGCGCCCGACCCCAATGCGAGAAGTCCTCGGCTTGGTGCCAACGCATTCCACCCGCATGAACTGCGAGACTAAGACCGAGTTTGTACTAGTACCGCGCCACAGAGATTATGACGGGTTGGGTTATCGTAGAATGGGCAAGTCTTCTGGTGGGATGAGAAGTTGGATGCTGCGTGCTGCGCCTGGCACGCGGGATATAAATCCTGCCTTCTCGAGGGTCAGCACCATCTGGTGAACAGACGGAGCCGTAACGGCGAAGTGGCGACGCATGTCGGCTTCGGCCGGAGGCTGTTTGAAGATGCGGCTGTAGGCGTAGATGAAGGCCAGGTACTGGCCTTGGACTTGCGTAAGGCCATGTCTTGCCGTTGCGGCTTGCGGGTCAAGTGAGGGACTCATTTTCGGATTCATCTGCGTCTCCGCGCTGAAGGAGGTGTCGATGAATATAAAGTTTCACGTAGAGCTTAGCCAATCGGAACGTGATCAACTGGCCGTTTTGTTGAGCGGGGGACGCCATGCGTCGCGCAAGATCAAGCGCGCCCAGATCCTGGTGGCGGCGGACGAAGGCTTCAGCGACGAGGTGATCGCGGCAACCTTGAACGTCAGCGGATCGACGATTTACCGGACCAAGCGCCGGTTTGTGGAAGCCAATCTGGAAGGCGCGCTCAGTGAAGAACCGCGCCCGGGTGTTGAGCGCAAGCTATCGAGCAAGGAGGAGGCGCTGTTGGTGGCGACCGCCTGCTCAAAGCCGCCGCCCGGGCGAGCCCGCTGGACCCTGGAGCTTCTGGCCGATGAGATGGTCCGACTCACCGATCATGACGAGTTGTCCTCGGAGACCGTACTATAGCGCGACGATCAGGATGAGACGCGAGCGACAATCTGGATGAGATTCTTATGTCGCGGTTGGAGCGAAGTTATCATGTTGATTGTCGCTGGCAAGAGTTTCATCGTGTTCTGATTGCCGCTCCGCGACAAGCTGGGAAGAGCTTTTGATTGTCGCGAATGAGGCGGGTCTGCCGCGCTGGCGTTTGGCTTCCATGGCCGAACGCCGCCGGTAGCTTTCGACATTCATCTCGAAGATTGTTGCGTGATGGACAAGTCGGTCCACCGCGGCAAGCGTCATGGCCGGGTCTGGAAAGACGCGG